>JAEZBU010000299.1 GCA_023426855.1 Pseudomonadota bacterium
GAGGCCGCGATCCAGCACGCGTTGCAGCTTGAAGCCGAGGGTGCGGATATCCTCGATCTCGGTGCGGAATCCACCCGGCCCGGGTCGGATGCGGTTTCGACTGACGAAGAGCTGCGCCGCCTGATGCCGGTGCTGGAAGGGCTGGCAGGACGCACGAACGCACGCATCTCGGTCGATACGCGCAAGGCCGAGGTCATGCGTCGCGCGGCGGAGGCAGGGGCTGACATTCTCAACGATGTGTCCGCGCTCACCTATGATCCTGAGGCGATGGAGGTCGTGGCGGAAAGCCGGCTGCCGGTGGTGCTGATGCACGCGCTCGGCGACCCGAAAACCATGCAGCAGGATCCGCGCTACGATGACGTCACGCTGGATGTGTTCGACTACCTGGAGCAGCGCGTTGCGGCGGCTGAGGCCGCTGGCATCGACCGGTCGCGGATCGTCATCGACCCAGGCATCGGGTTCGGCAAGACGCTGCAGCACAATCTTCAGCTTATGGCCGAGCTCGCCATCTTCCATGGTCTCGGTGTGCCGTTGCTGATGGGGGCATCGCGCAAGCGGTTCATCGGCACGCTGAGCGGTGTCGAGGTTGCGGCCGATCGGGTGTCCGGTTCGGTTGCGGCTGCGCTGGCGGCGGTTGGGCAAGGCGCGCAGATCATCCGTGTGCACGACGTTGCTGCCACGCGGCAGGCGCTCACCGTCTGGCAGGCAGCGCAGAGCGGTATCGCGCCTCGGCAGCCGTGAGCTGGGCGAAGCGCAGACGGCGCATCACCACCAATCGCTGAGAACCGGTGCGGCGGGTTGAGCCCGCGGTTGTGGCATTGGAGCTTTGTCCAACGGCACCGCCGCCGTGCTTTGCGTGCGGACAGGAAGGGGCTCGGGGCCGAACAGCTTCTCACTCAGTTCCTGCACGGCGCCGGAGAACGGCTTGAACTCGAAGCGCACGAAATGCCGCCCGGCGGGAACCTCGACGGCGCGGAACAGAACGTTGGCGCGCAGAACCTCGGTTTCCTTGCCATCGACCTCGGCGGTCCACCACGGGTGCCAAGCGTCATTGAGCACCAGAAGACCAGGGCGGTCGGTCTCGACCTCGATTTCGACGACTGTGTTTTCGTATGTGAAGATGATCGCGCTCTGCTCGTTGAGAATGCTGTCGGGCAGATCGGTGGCCTTCTCGCCGGCACTCGCGACGCCGTGTTCGAGCAGCACGGTCTGGCGCGGATCGAACTTGGGCCATTGGCCGGTGATCATCATTTTTGAGAAGTCAGCGCGCTGCCAGCTACTCGCGATCATGACGCGCGGCAGCGCATCCGGGTTCTCGTAAATGTAAGCGTCGCTGGTCCGCGCGATGAGGTTCAGATCGCCGCGCTGCAGGTCGGGGTCAATCTTCTCGATCGGGACGGGGGTCGCGATGAACCGCAGACCGAGCAAATCTGCCAGCCGCGAGCGATAGGAAGGGAAAAGCGGCGAGAATTCGCGCTGATCCGGACCGGCAATAGTATCACCGGCGCCGAGCGCGCGGGACACGGTGCCGATGCGCAGCGGGTTGTAACCAAGGGTGTGGTCGATGCCGTGGATCATCGCGGCGTTGGGCCATTCGAAGCCGAGGCCGACAAGCTCGACGCGATCGCGCCATTGCGAGCCGGGCTGGCGGCGCATGCGTTCTTTCAGGAAGCGGATCGTGGTGTTGCGGCAATTGGGTTTCAGGATCTCGTAGTTCGCAGTCGGCAGCGCGGTGGATTCATTCGGCCCATTGTTCCAGGCGAGATCGCCAGTCAGCAGGATTGCTGGGGCTGCGATGACCAGTGCCGGACGAGCCATCATGCGCCAGTCGCGGGCAAGCAGCAGGACGCAGGACGCGCCGATCCAGGCGGCCGCGAACAGAATGGGTTGCCATGCCTGGCCAAACCTTTGCTCGTGGATCGCGATGATGATTGAGATGGCGAACAGGCTGGCGATGATCGCAGCTTCGATAAAACGTTGCCGCTGGCTGGCCGGAGGAGTGGCGCGCGTGGCCCAGCAATGCACCAGATAGCCGGCGGTCATCCCGCCCATCGCACCGATCAGGAAGGTGGCGTCTGCCGGACGGCGGAAGATCGCGACACCAGGCAGGATCGTATAGAGGAAGCCGAACACGGGCGTCCAGGCGCCGAGCGCGTACAGGATCAGCATAACCAGGATGATCACGGAGGGCCGGATTTCCCGATCCTTCAGCAGGCCGCGACCGACACCGACCGTAAGCATGAGCAGGATCGGCAGCGCGCCGATGTAGACTTGGCTCATGTTCTGCGACAGGCCCATGAAGTTGGGATCCCAGTCGTAGCTGTGCGGACCCCAGAAAGGCACCTTCGGATCGAGCGCACCGTAGAGATCGCCGACAACGGCTGTCAGCAGCGAGGCAGGGTGCAGCGAGCCACGCACGGCCTCGGCGAACTCGATCGCCGGGCGATTGGAGGACGCGGCGTAGAGCGTCGTCATCAGCAGGGGCAGGCCTGCGAGTACGATCATGGCGATGGCCGCGAAGACGAGAGGCGGCAGGGTGC
>JAEZBU010000344.1 GCA_023426855.1 Pseudomonadota bacterium
AACCAGACTTCGAACATCATGAACAGTGCGAGAGGGACGCCGACGGCAACTGCAATTGCCTTCAACACCGGCTCGCGCCCCAATATGATCATGAAGCTGAATATGAAGATCGCCGACGCGACGTAAATGCCGATGAACTGCATGGCGGCGACATAGACGATAGCCGGAATGAGAACGGCCAGAACGCGCTTGAATGCCGGGACACTGACAAACGTGTCGTCTCCGCCTTCAGTCTTACCCAAGATCGCGTTCAGGAGATTGGCGACGCTCGCGATGCTCATGAGAACTGCGATGTAAAACGGGAAATATCCCGACGCCGGTCCTTCATTTTCCTGCCAATGAAAGCCAAGGCGATTGCTGTCATAGATCACAATTGCCGCCATCACGAGAAAGAAAACAGAAACCGCTATTTCCATGGTCCGATTGGAGACGAGGCGTGGTTCGTCTTCCGGATTTTCATTGCCATGCATAAGAGGCTGCCTCACAGGTGGCGCGATCGCGCTATCCAATCAATTGCACTTCAGAAAGGCCGGCGTATAGACGCCGGCCTACTGAGATCGTGTTATTTGCCCGCAGCGAGGAAGCCGGCTTCCTTCATCAGGTCGTAATGGATCTTTTCGTTGTTCTCGACCCAGGCTGTATATTCGGCGCCCGTCATGAAGGTCTGATTGAACGCGCCATCGGTCATGAATTTCTTCCAGTCGTCAGTGGCCATGACCTTTTTGAACAGTTCGACGTAGAAGTTCACCTGCTCAGGTGTCGAATCCTTGCCCATGAAGATGCCGCGCAACATTTGATACTCGACCGGTAGCCCAGCTTCCGTGCAGGTCGGAATGTCGCTCCAGGCTTTATCTGCCGTCACCTTGTCGGTGTAGACGGAGCGCTTTGCATCGAAGATGCACAGCGGCTTCAATGCGCCAGCTTTCCACTGCTGCACCGCTTCGATCGGATTGTTGACGGTCGAGTTGACGTGCTTGCCGACGAGCTGAACCGCGACTGCACCACCGCCTTGATAGGGAATGTAGGTGAACTTCTTGCCGCCGGTTTGCTTTTCAAGAGCGACGGTGATGATCTGGTCTTCCTGCTTGGAGCCGGTGCCGCCCATTTTGAACGATCTGTCGTCACCGGCCTTTACCGCGTCGATATAATCCTTGGCGGACTCGTAGGGCGTGTCACTCGGAACCCAGAGAATGAACTGGTCGAGTGCCAGCATCGCGACCGGCTTCATGTCCTTCCAATTGAAAGGCGTGCCGGTGCCGAGTGGCGTTGTGAACAGGTTCGACAGCGTGATGATGATTTTGTGTGGGTCTTTCGCGCTGTTCTTGACTTCCAGAAAGCCTTCCGCACCCGCGCCGCCGGATTTGTTGATGACGACCATCGGCTGCTTCATCAGGTTGTGCTTTGTGATGATGCCCTGGATGAGGCGCGCCATCTGGTCTGCGCCGCCGCCCGTTCCCGCGGGAATCACGAACGTGACAGCCTTCGTCGGCTCCCACGCGACTGCGGGTGCGCTGAGCGCGAGCGCCGCGGCGAAGCCGGCAACCGTGGCCCAAACGGATTTTGATTTTTTCATTTTCATGAACTCCTGTCGTTTCCAGATCCCTAGGACTTTTTTGTCATTCCCGATTTTATCGGGTGGGTAATGGCGCCCGTTATGGGCGCCAATCTTTTGTTTGACAGTGGAACTCAAGCAGTTTGCGGTTTGGCTTTCGCAATAGCAAGCAGCCATCGTATGACTGGCCAGAACAGAAGAGCGAGGCCGAGCGTCATGATGCTGCCGACCAGCCAATTTGAGAAGAATACGCTCAAATCGCCTTGGCTGATTAGCATCGACTGCCGGAATGAGCCTTCGGCCATGTCGCCGAGGACCAGTGCCAGAACCAGCGGTGGTAAGGGATATCCGAGTTTGACGAAGACGTACCCGGCAACCCCGAACGCGACCATCAGCCAAACATCGAACATCGCGTTGTTCACCGTGTAGGCGCCGACTGCGCAGATCACCAGGATCACCGGAGCGATGATCGAGAATGGTATGCGTAGGATTGCTGCGAAAAGCGGTACGCAGGTGATGACGATGATCAAGCCGACGACGTTGCCCAGGTACATGGACGCAATCAAGCCCCAAACGAACTCTTTCTGCTCGACGAACAGCATCGGGCCCGGCTGAAGACCCCAGATGAGCAAGCCGCCGAGAAGCACGGCTGCCGTTGGGGAGCCTGGAATGCCAAGCGTGAGCATTGGCAACAAGGCGCTGGTTCCTGCGGCGTGAGCTGCGGTTTCGGGCGCGATCACGCCTTCTATTTCGCCTTTGCCGAAGTTCTTTCCTTTTTTCGAAAATTGCTTCGCCAGTCCGTAACTCATGAACGAAGCAGGCGTGGCTCCGCCAGGTGTGATGCCCATCCAGCAACCGACAACGCAGCTACGTACGAACGTGAACCAGAGGCGTGGCATCTGCTTCCAGGTCTGCAGGACTGCATTGAGCCGGATTCTCGCATGTGCACCGGAGAATTTCAGCCCGTCTTCCATCGACGACAGAATTTCGCCGATACCGAACAGTCCGATAACCGCCACGAGGAAGCCGAAGCCGTTGAGCAGAACCTCCTGACTGAACGTCATGCGGAGCTGGCCGGTGACGTTGTCGAGGCCCACGGATGCGAGTGCAAAGCCCAGGCACATGGCTGCCAGCGTTTTGAATGGCGATCCCCGTCCCATTCCGATGAAGCTGGCAAAGGTGAGGAATTGCACTGCGAAGAATTCGGGTGGCCCAAATCGTAATGCAAATCTGGCGACCACCGGCGCCAGAAACGTAATGACGATGACCGCAACGATTGCGCCGACAAATGACGATGTAAACGCTGCTGTGAGCGCTTCATCGGCCTTGCCGTTTTGCGCCATGGGATGTCCGTCGAATGTTGTCGCGACGGACCATGGCTCACCGGGAATATTGAAGAGAATTGAGGTAATCGCACCGCCAAAAAGTGCACCCCAGTAGATGCAGCTCAGCATGATGATGGCTGAGGTCGGTGGCATCGAGAAGGTAAGCGGCAGGAGGATGGCTACTCCGTTGGCACCGCCAAGGCCGGGAAGAACACCGATGATAACTCCGAGCAATATGCCCACAAGCATCAGCAGCAGGTTGAAGGGGGTTAACGCGATGGAAAACCCCTGCATGAGCGAGGCGATTTCTTCCAAAAGACGTTTCCTCAAAAAGTATTTCTTTTCAGGACTCTTTGGTCCTCTTTTTAGATGATCGAACGCGATAAAACGCCCGTCACCTTGGTATACCATATACCCGAGTGATAGATGGACGCAATCAAACTATCGATGGACGCAATGCGAAAACTGACAGTTCTTTTGCAGCGGAAAATTTGTGCGGGCGCGAATTAAACGAGAAATCGCAGCAGTCAGCTTTTTCTCTGCTCTGCCTCGTGTGGTGGACGACGCGTGACGACATCTTGCGCCTGGATAAATTGCTGGTGTATGGTATACCAAGCGCCAGACGCTCCGGGCATGCTCACGGTCATTGATGGAACACACCCAACTCAAAATCACACCGCTCGGAGAAGCGCAGAGCCTGAAATCCAAGGCTTATGAAGCGTTGCGCGTCGCCATCCACAATATGAACATCTACGACCACAACGCCGAGCTGCGCCTTGATGAACGCCAGCTTTCAGCGCAGTTCGGTGTCAGCCGCACGCCCTTGCGCGAGGCGCTCGCCCAACTCGACCAGGAAGGCCTTGTGCGCATCGTGGCGCGGCGCGGGATCTACATCGTGCGCAAGACCAAGGCCGAGATCCTGGAGATGATCACGGTGTGGGCCGCGCTGGAGAGCATGGCGGCGCGGCTTGCTACGAAGGAAGCGTCTGACGAGGAACTCGCGCGCTTGCATGACCTCGTCGATGATTTCTCGGACGACGAAATCGCGCGAAAAATGGGCGAATACTCCGACGCCAACATCCGCTTCCATCAGGCCATCATCGGTCTGGGCAAGTGCGCACTGATTTCGGACATCACCGACAAGCTGTTCTTCCACGTCCGCGCCATCCGGCAGCGGACGATTTTCGAGCAGGATCGCGCCAAGCGGTCGATCGTCGATCATAAAGAAATCGTAGCGGCACTCGAAGCGCGCGACACGGAGCGCGCCGAGCGATTGGTACGTGAACATACACTGCGGCTGAGGGATCACGTCGATCGCTATGTCAATATCGACTGACAGCCCAAAAAACCAACAAGGAAGGACGTAAAATGTCAGCAACTGTACAAAGTGGTGATGCACAAGCGGCTGGAGAAGAGCAGGAGCTGACCGACGGATTCCATCTGATCATCGATGCGCTGAAGCTGAACGGCGTCGAGACGATTTACGGCGTTCCCGGTATTCCGATCACCGATTTTGGCCGTATGGCGCAGGCCGAGGGCATCCGTGTTCTGTCGTTCCGGCATGAGCAGAATGCCGGCTATGCGGCGTCGATCGCGGGCTTCCTGACCAAGAAGCCGGGCGTCTGTCTGACAGTTTCGGCCCCTGGCTTTCTCAACGGCCTGACCGCGCTCGCGCACGCGACGACCAACTGCTTCCCGATGATCCTGATTTCCGGTTCGTCGGAGCGGGAGATCGTCGACCTGCAGCAGGGCGACTATGAGGAAATGGATCAGCTCGCCGTTGCCAAGACGATGTGCAAGGCGGCCTATCGCATCCTGCATGCGCAGGACATTGGCATTGGTATTGCGCGCGCGATCCGTGCCGCGGTGTCGGGCCGTCCGGGCGGTGTTTATCTCGACCTGCCGGCCAAGCTGTTCGGCCAGGTGATGAATGCGGAAGCCGGCCGCAAGTCGCTTGTCAAAGTCATCGACGCGGCGCCGGCGCAGATCCCGGCACCGGATGCGGTCAAGCGTGCGCTGGACGTGCTGAAGGGCGCCAAGAAGCCGCTGATCATCCTCGGCAAGGGCGCGTCCTACGCGCAGGCTGACGATGCGATCCGCGCTCTGGTTGAAAAGAGTGGCATTCCGTTCCTGCCGATGAGCATGGGCAAGGGCCTGTTGCCGGATACGCATCCGCAGTGCGCCGGCGCTGCACGCTCCACCGTGCTGAAGGATTCCGACGTCGTGATGCTGATCGGCGCGCGGCTGAACTGGCTGCTGTCGCATGGCAAGGGCAAGGCCTGGGGCACCGCGCCGAAGAAGTTCATCCAGATCGACATCGAGCCGAAGGAGATGGATTCGAACGTCGAGATCGTCGCGCCTGTCGTGGGTGATATCGGCTCCTGCGTGGCGGCTCTGCTCGACGGCATGGGCGACAAGTGGCCGGCGGCGCCCGCGGATTGGACCAGCGCGGTCCAGACCAAGCGCGAAGAGAACGTCGCCAAGATGGCGCCGCGTCTGATGAACAACAATTCGCCGATGGACTATCACGGGGCACTCGGCGTGCTGCGCACCATCATCAAGGAGCGCCCGGACGCCATCCTGGTCAACGAAGGCGCCAACACGCTCGATCTCGCGCGCGGCATCATCGACATGTACCAGCCGCGCAAGCGCATCGACGTCGGCACCTGGGGCATCATGGGCATCGGCATGGGTTACTCGATCGCGGCTGCGATCGAGACCGGCAAGCCGGTGCTGGCCATTGAGGGCGACTCGGCGTTCGGTTTCTCCGGCATGGAGGTCGAAACCATCTGCCGCTACAAGCTGCCGGTTTGCGTCGTGATATTCAATAACGACGGCATCTATCGCGGCACCGACGTCAACAACGCCAGCTCGGACCCGGCACCGACCGTGTTCGTCAAGGGCGCCC
>JAEZBU010000427.1 GCA_023426855.1 Pseudomonadota bacterium
GGCGCCCCTGCGCCTTGCGGCGGGTGCAACTCGGCACACCCGACAACTTGGACGAAGCGGAAAGCTGATCGATGCCTTGGAATAATCAAAGTAGCGGTGGTGGTGGTTGGAAGAGCGGGGGCGGCGGTGGCGGCGGCCCGTGGGGCCAGGGCCCCAGTGGCGGCGGCGGTGGTGGCGGAAATCAGCCCGACCTGGAAGAGATTCTCAAGCGCGGCCAGGACAAAGTTAAGCAGGTGATGCACGGCTCGGGCGTTCCCGGGCCGCTGATGCTTCTTTTGTCGGCCGTGGCTTTGGCCATCGTCGGTTTCTACGCTTTCACCTTCACCGTGAAGCCGGACGAGTTGGGCGTCGTTTTGCGCTTCGGCAAGTTCGAGCGTCAGGAACCACCGGGCCTGCATTTCAGGCTGCCATACCCGATCGAAGAAGTGCGGCTACCCAAGGTCACGACGGCCAACCGGACCGAGATCGGATTGCGCGGGACCGGTGAAGTCCGCCGCGGTGGTGCAAGCCAGGAACTTCTCGATGAAAGCCTGATGCTGACCGGCGATGAAAACATCGTCGACATCGGTTTTGTCGTTCTGTGGAATATCAAGGACGCTTCGCAATATCTGTTCAACATCCAAAATCCGGACACGACCGTGAAGGAAGTGGCCGAGAGCGCGATGCGTGAAATCGTGGGTAAAAGCCGCGTTCAGGACGTGCTGACGGAGAAGCGTTCGCAGATCGAGCAGGACGTGCGCGATCTGCTGCAGCGGACGCTCGATAGCTACAACGCGGGCATAGCCATCACGCAGCTTCAGATGCAGCGCGCAGAAGCACCGAGTCAGGTTATCGACGCGTTTCGTGACGTCGCCGCGGCGGCGATCGACCAGCGTCGTATCGAGAACCAGGCTCAGGCATACGCGAACAAGGTGATCCCGGAAGCGCGCGGTGAAGTTCAGCGCATCCTGCAGGAAGCCCAGGGTTATCGCGAACGCGTCGTGGCCGAGGCCAACGGTGAAGCGGATCGGTTCCTGAAGGTGCTCGATGAGTACAAGAAGGCCCCGGATCTTATGAGGCAGCGGCTTTATCTGGAGACCATGGAGCGCATATTGGCCTCGACTAACAATATCATCCTCGACAGCAAGGCCGGGCAGGGCGTGGTTCCCTATCTTCCGCTCGACCAGTTGCAAAACAGAAAGCAGTGAGGGCCAGGATTATGCGTGCATTGGCAATGGCGGTCCTCATCGCATTGGGTCTAGGCGCTGCGGCTGCCTATTTCTCGATGTTCATCGTGCACCAGAACCAGCAGGCGCTGGTTCTGGAATTCGGCAAGCCTAAGCGGATCATCGATCAGGCGGGTTTGAACTGGAAGATCCCGGTCGTCGAAACCGTCGAGTATTTCGATAAGCGCATTCTGGATCTTGAGACCACTCCGCAGGAGTTGTTCTCGTCTGACCAGAACAAGCTGATCGTTGATAGTTTTGCGCGATATCGCATTATTGATCCGCTGAAGTTCTATCAGACGGTGCGTAACGATGTCGGTGTCAAGTCGCGCGTCGGGCCCATCCTCGATAGTTCGCTGCGGCGTGTGCTGGGCGCCGCGACGTTCGCGGATGCTGTTCGCGATCGCCGCGAGGCGCTGATGCGGCAGATCCTGTCGCAGGTCAACACCGAGGCGCGCAACTTCGGCATCGAAGTCGTCGACGTGCGCATCAAGCGCGCCGACCTTCCGCCGCAGAACTCCGCCTCGATCTACGAGCGCATGAAGACGGATCGTCAGCGCGAAGCTGCCGAGTTCCGTGCTCAGGGTGAGGAGCAGTCGCGTCGTATCCGCGCCGAGGCCGATCGCCAGATCACCGTCATGCGCGCTGAGGCCGACCGCGATGCACGCCGGCTGAGGGGTGATGGCGACGCCGAACGTGCCCGCATCTCCAATGAGGCATTCGGCCAGGATCCTGAGTTCTATCAGTTCCTGCGCTCGATGGAGGCTTACGAGACCGCGCTGAACCGCGGAGAAACACGCATGGTGATCTCGCCAGATTCTGAGAATTTCCGCGATTTCTTCCGGTACTTCTCTGAGTCGGTGAAAACTCCAAGCCAGTCGGCGAGTACGGCTGCTCCGACGATCGCGTCGCCCAGGCAATAAAATGAGCGACTTGATGGTCGCCCTGGGGCTGGTCCTGGTCATCGAGGGCCTGTTGTGGGCAGCGGTGCCGGGACTGGCAATGAGGGTCTTGGCGGCGGCGGCGGAAACGCCGCCGCAAGCTTTGCGGCTGGGTGGTGTGATGGCCATCGCGCTCGGCGTCATTGTAGTGTGGCTGGTTCGCGGTTGAAGACTTCGTGAATACGGCCCGAATCGGGCCCGGCACATTGACAGATGCCCCACTGCCATCGAAGGATGACGCGGTCGTCGCCTGAGCTTTTAACCCTTTGCGACGCCCTATCGTGAGTGCCTACGCTGGTCGAAAGGACGTTGGTAATGACGGGCTTGGCGCAACTGATGAAACCCTCGCGGACATCCTGGGTCGTAGCAGCGTTGACCTTGTCGTTCGGTGCGCTGGGGCTGGCCGAACCATCGCAGGCGCGCGGAC
The DNA here is from genome assembly GCA_023426855.1 of Pseudomonadota bacterium. GTDB lineage: Bacteria > Pseudomonadota > Alphaproteobacteria > Rhizobiales > Hyphomicrobiaceae > ZC4RG25. Next base: position 2,574 of record JAEZBU010000427.1, read on the forward strand.
CTCAGTCGGTCGCCGACGTTGCCGACAAGCTGCTCAATGCAGTCGTCAATATCTCGACGAGCCAGACGGTGAAAGGCGCTGCCCAAAGCGGCAGAGCGCCGTTGCCGAAAGTGCCGCAAGGTTCGCCGTTCGAAGAACTGTTCGAAGACTTCTTCGACAAGAAGGGCGGGCGTCCGCGCCAGGATCGCAAGGTGTCGTCGCTCGGTTCGGGCTTCGTGATCGATGCTGAGCAAGGCTTGATCGTCACCAACGTTCACGTCATCGACGGCGCTGACGAAATCATGATCAACTTCAGCGATGGCTCCCGGCTGAAGGTCGATGCCGTTGTCGGCAAGGACACCAAGACCGATCTGGCGCTGCTCAAGGTTACGCCCAAGAAGCCGCTGACGGCCGTCAAATTCGGATCGTCCGAAACGTTGCGCGTCGGTGATTGGGTCATGGCTATCGGCAACCCGTTCGGCCTGGGCGGCTCGGTGACGGTTGGCATCATCTCGGCCAAGGCGCGCGACATCAACTCCGGCCCATACGACGACTACCTGCAGACCGACGCCGCCATCAACAAGGGTAACTCGGGTGGCCCGCTGTTCAACATGGATGGCGACGTGATCGGCGTGAATACCGCGATCATCTCGCCCACAGGCGGCTCCATCGGCATAGGGTTCGCTGTGCCGTCGGACGCTGCAATCGCCGTGGTGGACCAGCTCAAGCAGTTCGGTGAAACCCGCCGCGGCTGGCTTGGTGTGCGGATTCAATCGGTTAGCGAAGATATCGCCGAGACACTGGGCGTGCCGGAGAACACCGGCGCATTGGTCGCAGGCATTACCCCCGATGGCCCCGCGGCGGCAGCGGGCATCGAATCCGGGGACGTGATCCTCAAGTTCGACGGCAAGGACGTCACCAGCATGCGTGGGTTACCGCGCATCGTCGCGCAGACGCCGGTCGGCAAGACCGTGGATGTGGAGGCGCTGCGAAAGGGTGAGCGCAAGTCGTTCAATGTCGTGGTCGGACGGCTGGTAGAAGACGAAAAAGCGGCTGCTGAACCGGCTCCGAGCGAGAGCAAAACCCCTGAAAAGCCGGCTCCGGGACGTGCGATGATCGGCCTCAAGGTCGCCCCTTTGACGGACGATTTGAGGCGCAAGCACGGGCTCGATCGCAAGATTAAAGGCCTGCTGGTGACAGAGGTTGACCCGCAAAGTCCCGCGGCCGAGAAGGGCATCAAGGCCGGGGATGTCATCGTCGAAGCCGCTCAGGAGCAAGTCGCAAGCCTTGACGACTTGGTGCGGAACGTCGACAAGGTGCGCAAGTCCGGCCGCAAGGCCGTGCTGTTGCGGGTCGAAGATGGCAAAGGGGATATGCGGTTCGTCGCCGTTCCCATTGACTGATCTGTCGACTGTGCAACAGGTTCGATCCAGCTCCGCCGATGCTATCAGGCGGCTGGCGCCTGATGTCGCCAGAGACGTCTCATAGTTTGCCGGGAGACTTAGCACTTGTCCGATAACCGAGGCCTTCTTGGCACAATCGCCGACGGATTCGTCCCGGTCCATCGCGATGGGCATAAGTTCGTCGCCATCGCGCTGGCGGTGACGCTGCTGTTCTTCTTTGTCTGGTCGCCGTTGGGCTGGATCGGGGTGATCGTCTCGATCTGGGTGGCCTACTTCTTCCGCGATCCCGATCGCGTCACGCCACTGCGTGAAGGTCTGGTGATCGCGCCAGCCGACGGCCGCATCAGCGCCATCGAGCGTGTCCGCCCGCCGCAGGAGCTGGGGCTCGGCGAGGAGACGCGGGTCCGCATCTCGATCTTCCTCAACGTGTTCGACGTCCATATCAACCGGGTTCCGGTTCCGGGCCGCATCACGCGCTCGATCTACGTGCCGGGCGCCTTTCTCAACGCGGCCCTCGACAAGGCCAGCGAAGAGAATGAGCGTCGCAGCATTGTCGTGCTGATGCCGTCGGGCGACGAGATCGCCGTTGTGCAAATCGCCGGCCTGATCGCACGCCGTATCGTGACGTTTTCGGGTGAGGGCGATACGGTGGGCGTCGGCCAACGCTTCGGGCTCATCCGGTTCGGATCGCGTGTCGATGTTTACTTGCCGCCGCAGGCGCATGCACTGGCGTCGGTCGGGCAACGCGCGGTGGCGGGCGAGACGGTGTTGGCGGACCTTAAGTCCGACGAGCCGGAACGCGAGGCGCGTCGCAGTTAAGGCATGTGGGCTGACATGTATCAGCGGCCCGACAGGGATATCGGATAGCATCCGTAATGGATCCGCTTTTGACGAGGCTTGAAGAAGAAACGCGTCGCCGTCGGCGCCGCCCCCTGTTCAGGTACAGGCAGGTGCCGGTTCGCCTGCTGGTGCCGAACTTCTTCACGCTGCTCGGGCTATGTGCCGGGTTGACGGCCATCCGCATGGCGATCGAGGGGCGTTACGAACTGGCGCTGGTCGCAATCGTGTTCGCGGCACTGATCGATGGCGTCGATGGACGCGTCGCTCGGATGCTCAAGGCGTCGTCGCGGTTCGGCGCGGAGTTCGACAGCCTCGCTGATTTCGTGAATTTCGGCGTCGCGCCCGCGATCGTGCTGTTCACGTGGGGAGCGTGGGAAACGCCGGGCATGCGCGGCCTGGCGTGGATCGTCGTATTGCTGTTTGCCGTGTCGTGCGGGCTGAGACTCGCGCGCTTCAACGCGATGATCGATGAAGAGCGGCCTAAGTGGCAATCGAACTTCTTCACCGGCGTGCCGGCGCCGGCTGGCGCGTTCATCGGGCTGCTGCCGGTTTATCTCGATCTGCTCGGAGCGTTCGAGCTGCGCGCCGGCTGGCCGATCTATCTGGTTCTCGCCTATACGCTGCTGGTGGCGTTCCTAATGGTCAGCACTATCCCGACCTATTCGGGCAAACTGCTGGGTGAGCGGATTTCCCGTGAATGGGTCATGCCGTTGTTCGTGCTGGCGGGTGCTATCGTTGCGCTGCTCGTGACCTACCCGTACGCCACGCTATCGATCGGCGCGATCGTCTATCTGGCGCTGATCCCGCTCAGCATGCAGCGTTACAAGCGCAAAATGCACGATATGGAAATGGAGGCGGCGACGGCTACCGGACCCTCCACACCGACGCTGGTCGCGGACGGATCGCAGCCGGACCGCGCCAAGCGCTGACGCGCGCACCACGGGGATGAGAGGCTATCGCGTCTCTTCCGGGGCGCGGCGGTAGATGTCGTCCGAGCGCAGAATGTCGTCCTCGCCAAGATAACTGCCGATCTGCACTTCGATCAGCTCCAGCGGTACGCGGCCCGGGTTTTCCAGGCGGTGCCATTGGGTGGCGATGATGTAGACGCTCTCGTTCTCGCGCACGAGCTTCTCGCTGTCGCCCACGGTGACTTTCGCGGTGCCGTGCACGACGACCCAGTGTTCGGAGCGGTGGTGATGCATTTGCATGGAGAGCTTGCCGCCCGGATTGACGTGCAGCAGCTTCACCTGGAATCGCGGGCCGATCGACAGCGTCTCGAAGTAACCCCATGGCCGATAGCTGCGCAAATGCTGCTCGGGTTCGGGCCGGCCCGCGGCTTTCAGGCTTGCAACGATTTTGGAAACATCCTGGGCGCGTGACCGGTCGGCGACCAGCAGCGCGTCTGGCGTATCGACGATCACGAGATTCTCGACGCCGAGCGTCGAGACCAGATGCTTGTCGCTGTGCACATAGCAGTTGGAGGTGTCTTCCAGCACGGCCTCGCCACTGGCGTAGTTGCCGCGTGCATCGTGCGGCGCCAGTTCCCATAGCGACGACCACGAACCGACATCATTCCAGCCGACATCGACCGGCAGCATGGCCGCCGCAGAGGTCTTCTCCATCACGGCATAGTCGATGGAGATGCTGGGGCTTGCGGCGAACGCGTCGGGCGCGAGACGCAGGAAACCGAGATCGGTGGTCGCGGCTTCGAATGACTTCTGCGCGGCGGCGAGGACATCCGGTGCGTGGCGTTGAAGCTCGTCCAGGAAGGTACGGGCGTGCAGTACGAAGATGCCGCTGTTCCAGAAATAGCCGCCATCGTCGAGATAGCGCTGGGCGGTGGATGCGTCCGGTTTCTCGGTGAATGACGCGACGCTGAACGCTGATCCCCCGAAGCCGTCGAGCGGCTGGCCGCGCCTGATATAGCCAAATCCGGTATGAGGCGAGGCGGGCGTGATACCGAACAGCACGAGCCTGCCCGAACTGGCGACCTGAGCTGCCTGCTGGACGGCCGAGAGAAAGCGCGCCTCGTCCTTGATCGCATGATCCGACGGCATGACCACCAGGATCGCGTCGGGGTTTTCCGCCATGGCGCTGAGCGCGCCCACCGCGACGGCGGCGGCCGTATTGCGCGGAACCGGCTCCAGGATCACGGCGCGTGCCGTGATTTGCTGCCGCTCAAGCAGCTCCTTGACCAGGAAGCGGTGGTCGGAATTGCACAGAATGGTTGGGCTGCGGAATGTCGATCCGGGCTTCAGTCGTTGCAACGTCTGCCCGAGCAGGCTTTCGCCATCGCCATTGAAGCGGATGAACTGTTTCGGAAACATCGCCCGTGACAGCGGCCACAGGCGGGTCCCGGACCCGCCCGAAAGAACTACCGGAAAAATGCCATCCATTCCGAACACCGTCGCCTTCGGTCAACACTGCACGCGCCGGAGCGGTTGCTGCGATCTGTCTCGCCGCCAGCACCACGCCCTGCGGCTTTGCACTGGCGCGATTATACCGATGGAAGGTTGAGAACCTATGTCGCTTGATTCTAGGTGATCTCAGCGGCCGGAGGAGGGCCGCTGCATCAGCCGGTCACGCAACGAGCGCAGGGCATCGGATGCCTGCTGATTGGCCTCGTTGATCGGCGGCGGGACACCGCGCACCGTCGTCTGCGGCGGGCGCTGTACTGGCGGAGGTGTGTCCGGCCGGCCAGTTCCGTCCAACCGCCGGGTCAGGCGATTTGGCTGATGTCCGACGGGATAACCTCCATGGATCGCTGGCGTGTCCGCAGACGCGAGACCTGCGTGTCCGGCCGGATGAGCTTCACCCGCATGCGGCATCGCAAGCGTCTCCGCCAGCATCGCCATGTTCTGGTTGGCATCGCCGCCACCTGCTCCGGACGCGCGCCAGCGTTCCACGATATGGTCGAGGAAGCCTTCGTCGCCGACCGACTTCTGCCACTTCTCGCTGAAGCGGGCGGTCGAACTGCGCGGCAGGGCGTTCGGCGGCAGTTCGTCGAACTTCATGCGTACCGGCAGGGCGACGCCGTCGCCGAACGCGATGGCTTCCCTCTGGCCGAGAGCTGGCAGGAACTCCAGCAGGCCGGAGCCAGTGTCGGAAACTGCCGACTGCACGATTTGCTGGTCGCGGTCATTCGACATGCGCAACGCAAAAACGGTGTTGCACTGGGATAGAATGGTGGGGTCGATTTCGGCGGGGCGCTGCGTGACGATGCACAGCGAGGCGCCGTACTTGCGGCCTTCCTTGGCGATTTTGGCGATCGCGCGCTTGCACGGCTCGAAGCCGAGGCTCGGGTTGGCCGGCACGTAGCGATGGGCTTCCTCGCACACCAGGGTCACTGGAACCTGACCCTCGCTCCACAGCACGAAGTCGAAGGTCATACGGCACAGCACGGACACGACGACGTTGACGATCTCGGTCGGCAGGCCGGTCAGTTCGAGAATGGTGATCGGCTTGTTGTTGACCGGAACGCGGAAGATCTGGCCGAGGATCTGCGCCATGCCGTCATAGACGGTCAGCGAGCCGAACATGAACGCGTAGCGCGCATCCTGACTGATGATGTCGATGCGGCTTTTGATCTGGCGGTAGGGGTGCAGATCGCGCTTGTTTTCGAGCTTGCCCATCCGCTCGTCGATGAGCGCGGTGAGGTCGGAAATGCGGTACGGTACGGGCGTGTCGACCGTGAAGCGGCCAGGATCGAGCGCGCCGCGGCGCAGCGCCTGGTTCTCCTTGGCGCGGCCCATGGCGTAACGACTTTTCGCAATCGGAATGAGTTCCTGGAGGATCTCCACTTCCGCCTTGCGGCCTTGCGTATCGCCGATCAGAACCTCGACGGCTTCCTCGAACGTCAGCAGCCAGAACGGAAGCTGCATGTTGCGCGGCGAGAGCACCTCCGCCCACTCGGTGAAGGCCGTGGCATATTCGTTGTGCGGATCGAGAAGGACGATATGGGCGGCGGGGTTTTCCTGCAGGATCGAGCGCAGGATCAGCGCTGTCGTACAGGATTTGCCGGTGCCCGTGGTGCCGAGGATGGCGAAGTGCTTGCCGAGCAGATCGTCAACCTTGATCATGGCCGAGATGCCGGAATCCTGACGTAGCGAGCCGACCCGCACGCTGCCTTTGCTGTCGCCGCAGAAGGCCATTTCCAGTTCGGCTTTCGACGCAACGCGCACGCGGTCGCCGAGTGAGGGATAGATGGTGACGCCGCGGTTGAATGAGCCGGCGCGGCCGTTGGCATTCTTCCAGAGCTCGCCGACGAGCCCCAGCTCCGCGATCCACAGCTCGCTCTCGCCTTCGCGCTGCGCCGGTACGGGAACGCTGAGTGCGGATACGATGGCCAGAACCGCCGTATTCACCTGTTCGATGACCAGTAATGTGCCCATTTCGGGCCGGTGCTCAGGGCCGCGCATGCGCAGATCGTGCGCTGCGTCGAGAAGGACGACAGCTTTCGATCCGGTCACGGACACGATCCGTCCGATCGACGGATCCGTCGTCCAGTTATCCTGGCTGAGACCTGACGCGGCCAGCTGCATCTCCCCCTCCTGGCGCTCTAGATACCCGTTGCACGAACGGTGTCACGACCCTGCGTCATCGACATCTGATGTCCCCCAGGCAGGATCACGGCAACTTCGGTACCCTTGGATTTCATGCTGCGAATTTCCAACCGACCGCCGTGCAACTCTACGAGTGCCTTCGCGATAGGCAGGCCCAGGCCAGCACCTTCGCGCCAGCGCGAGCGGGTTCCATCGACCTGGCCGAACGGCATCAGTGCGACGTCGATCTCTTCCTCGCTCATGCCGACGCCGGTATCGCGGACGACCAGAACGGCACCGCCGCCATTCATGCGCATCGCCTCAACCGAAACGATCCCGCCTTCGCGGTTGAACTTGACGGCGTTGCTGACGAGGATATCGGCGATCTGGTTCAGCTTCTTGGGATCGCCGCGCACCGGCTGCATGGCAGCATCGATGCGGTATTCGATCTGGATACCGGCTTCGTCCGCGGCAGAACGGAAGCGCCCAACAGCGCTATCGACGATTTCACCGAGGCTGATGTCGTGGGAATCCAGGGCGAATTTGCCGCTCTGGATCTTCGACATGTCGAGAATGTCATTGATGACCGACAGCAAATGACCGGCGGCATCATGGATGAGCGTGGCGTACTCGATGATATCCTGGTCCTGCAGACGGCGGCTTTGGTGCTCGCGCAGGAGTTTGGAGAACCCGATCACCGTATTAAGCGGTGTACGCAGCTCGTGACTCATATTTGAAATAAATTCTGACTTGACCTTGCTGGCGAGCTCGGTCTCGATGCGGGCCGAATGCTCAGCCACGCGCGCGCGGTGCCGCAGAATGGCATCGCCGAGCATGAGCGAGTACTCGCTCATTAACGAATTTGTTTTGTTCGTCCCGAGTGCGCCACTTAACATGAAACAGCCAGAATTGTTTACGCCGCGCCTGCCTGAACGCTAGCAGGAGAGCAGCTAAGCTGAGGTTAATCTCAGAACTGATAAATGTGGTGATGCTGCTAACGCGTGAACTACCATGTCATTTGTGCCGGAATTCGGAACTCTCGTAGCCTACACAATCGCTTGCGCCATCCTGTTCCTGACGCCGGGACCGGATATGAGCCTGTGTCTGGCCAAAACCATCGCGGGCGGTCGGCGTACAGGCATAGCAGCCATGCTCGGATCGAACATGGGCTGTCTGGTCCATACGCTTCTGGCCGCAATCGGCCTTTCCGCGCTGCTGGCGGCATCGACAACGGCCTTCATGGCCGTAAAGATTATTGGTGCGCTTTATCTTTTATGGCTGGCTATTGACGCTTTGCGCTCTGGCTCAGCGCTGAATGTTTCAGTTCAGGGGGCCAGACCGCAGTCCTTTTGGAAAACGTTCATGGTTGGGCTTGGGGTGAACCTGACCAACCCGAAGGTGGTGCTGTTTTTCGTGACCTTCCTGCCGCAATTCGTGCGTGCGGGCGATCCGGATGCGGCGGGCAAGCTGGTATTTCTCGGCGCCTATTACGTTCTGTTTACTTTGCCGTTCGGCTTCCTGATCGTGCTCGGTGCCGAGAGCCTCGTGGGCTATCTCCGGGGCCGCAAACGCATCCTGCGCGCCATCGACTGGACCTTCGCTGGCGTTTTCGGCTTCTTCGCCGTGCACATTCTCACCACTCAGAGCCGTTGACGCTCGGCTATGGGCGCATGCCGCGCCGGCATGCTATGATCCGATCGGGCGGACGCTGAAGATCCGCGATTGGATTTGCCGGGCAGAGCAAGCCAAGGAGGGAAACGTGTCGGCCAGCTTCATGCCGCGCGACTGGGACAGCCAGCCTCGCTATATCGATGCCGGATACAAGTCGACGATCCTGCGCGGGCCGACCAAGCCTCTGATACCGATCCACCAATCGCTGTCCGAACTGACCGGACCGGTCTATGGCCACGACAGCGTCGGGCCGACAGACGCTGATCTGACGGTCAACGGACGCCGCAACGGCGAACCACTTGGTGAACGGATTATTGTCACCGGTCGCGTTCTGGATGAAAACGCCCGGCCGCTGCCAGGGACACTGATCGAGATTTGGCAGGCCAATGCCGCCGGCCGCTATGTCCACGTCGTCGATCAACACGATGCGCCGCTCGACCCCAATTTCTTCGGTGGCGGTCGTTGCGTCACGGACGGGGAAGGCCGCTACCGCTACATGACGATCAAGCCCGGTGCGTACCCCTGGGGCAATCACCCCAACGCCTGGCGGCCGAACCATATTCATCTGTCTCTGTTCGGGCCAAGCTTCCTCACCCGGCTGGTGACGCAGATGTACTTCCCGGGCGATCCGTTGCTCGAACTCGATCCGATCTACAAAAGCGCGCCGGTTCATACGCGTGAGGCCATGGTCGCGCGGTTCTCGATCGACGCCACGCAGCCCGGCTATGCGCTCGGCTATGAATTCGACATCGTGCTGCGCGGCCGACACGCGACCCCGATCGAGGATTGACCGGCATGACGCTGAAACAGACGCCTTCGCAAACCGTCGGGCCGTTCTTCGCCTATGGGCTGACGCCGGAGCAGTACGGCTATCCCTTCCGCAGTATCGCCG
>JAEZBU010000075.1 GCA_023426855.1 Pseudomonadota bacterium
AGGAAGGTCTTGCCGCTCTTCAGGGCGTCATCGATGGAGGAGGCGCCATATTGTTCTTCGGGCCATGAGGCCATCTTGAGCTGGGATTTCGCGCGCGCCACGTTGAGATCGGCGACTGCGGCGACATGCATGCCGACCGTGGTTCGCGCCTGCGCCAGAAACATGGTGCCAAATTTGCCCGCGCCGACCTGGCCGACGCGAATGGGCTTGCCCGCGGCGGCGCGTTCTTTCAGCATGAAGGACAGGTTCACTGGAGTCGTTCCTTCCCATAAATCATTGATTTATTTTGGTAGAACTGCATCGCAGGTGTTTCGAGGCGGCAAGCGGTCATTTTTCTAATTGGCGTTTGAGACCGTTGTCAGGCGGATCGTCTCATGATCTTCTGCCAAGCTCAATCGACCTCCGCGCAACAGGAGGACCAGGAGACGCCACATGCCAGCCAATTCGACCGCCGACCCTGCAACAGCACCGCGCACGCTGCGTCTCGACGCGCGGGACAATGTCGTCGTCGCGGTGGATACGGTGACACCTGGATCGAACGTTGAGAGCATCTCGGTGAGCGCGCGTGTCCCGCGCGGGCACAAGATGGCGACCGTGAAGATCGCGAAGGGAGAGCCGGTCCGGAAGTTCGGACAGATCATCGGGTTTGCCAGCGAGGACATCGCGCCTGGTCAGCACGTGCACACGCACAATTGCGGCTTTGCGGCGTTCGAGCGCGATTACGCGTTCTGCCAGGACGCCCGCGAGGAACAATTGCTGCCGCCGGAAGCGCGGGCAACATTCCAGGGCTTTCGCCGCAAGAGCGGTCGGGCGGGTACCCGCAACTACATCGGCGTCGTGACCAGCGTGAACTGCTCGGCGACCGTGGCGCGGTTCATCGCCGAGGAAGTCAATCGTTCGGGATTGCTCGACGATTACCCGAGTATCGATGGCGTCATTCCCCTGGTGCATTCGACGGGCTGTGGCATCGACTACAACGGTGAAGCGTTCGAGGTCTTGAAGCGCACGACCTGGGGCTATGCCTGCAATCCGAATATGGCTGGCGTTCTGGTCGTCGGGCTTGGCTGTGAGGGTTTCCAGATCGCGCGCATGAAGGAAGCCTACGGCATCACGGAAAGTGACACGTTCCGCACGATGACGATCCAGGAGGTCGGCGGCACCAGGAAAACCATCGCCGCCGGCGTGGATGCGGTTCGTAACATGCTGCCCATCGTCGCCCAGGCGCAGCGCGAGACGATTTCGGCGTCGGAATTGAGCCTGGCGCTGCAATGCGGCGGTTCCGACGGCTATTCGGGCATAACGGCAAATGTCGCGCTGGGATTGGCCGCCGATATCCTCGTGCGCCACGGCGGCACGGCCGTCCTTTCAGAAACACCCGAAATCTATGGTGCGGAACATCTGCTGACGCGACGTGCAGCAACCCGCGAGGTTGGCGAGAAGCTGGTCGAAATCATCCGCTGGTGGGAGGACTACACCGCGCGCGCACGTATGAGCATGGACAACAATCCCTCGCCTGGAAACAAGGCGGGTGGGCTGACGACCATCCTTGAAAAGTCGCTCGGCGCGGCGGCCAAGGGCGGTTCGACCACGCTCAACGCGGTGTATCGCTACGCCGAGCCGATCACCGCCAAGGGCTTCGTCTACATGGATACGCCCGGCTACGATCCGGTGTCGGCGACCGGGCAGGTGGCGGGCGGATGCAACGTCATCTGCTTCACGACGGGCCGCGGATCCGCCTACGGTTGTAAACCTGCGCCGTCGATCAAACTCGCGACCAACTCCGACATCTACCGCCGCATGATCGATGACATGGATATCAATTGCGGAGATGTGCTTGACGGCGTCCCGCTGGAGACAAAGGGCCAGGAGATCTTCGAGACTATTCTGCGCGTGGCTTCCGGCGAACGGTCCAAATCGGAGCAATTGGGCTACGGCGATGCGGAATACGTTCCCTGGCAGATCGGCGCGACGATGTAGGTGCGGCGCATCTGCTGCATGTTTTCGTTCGATCACGCTCACCTCCAGCAAGGTATTCGCTCCTCATGACCGACACAGCCGCCAACAGGCGCGTGACGCACTGGCTCGCCGAATTGAATGCCGCTCTGAATACCCAGGACGCGACCTCCGTCGCGCGTTTGTTCGACGACGTCTGCTTCTGGCGCGACGTGGTTGCCCTGACCTGGAACATCAAAACCATGGAAGGGCGCACGGCGATTGCCGATATGCTGGCCGCGACGTTGGCTGACGCCAGGCTGGGTCAATTCGCGCTGGACGGCGATGCGCGCGAGGTTGATGGCGGGATCACTGAAGCCTTCCTGACATTCGAGACCGCAACGGGGCGCGGCGAAGGCCATGTCCGCCTGAAGGGTGACGTCTGCTGGACGTTGATGACCATGCTCACCGAGCTGAAAGGGCATGAGGAGCCAGCTGGTCCGCGCCGTGAGCGCGGCGCGAACCATGGTGTGCATACCGATCGCAAAACCTGGCTGCAGCGGCGCGCCGAGGATGAGCGCGAGCTTGGCACCACGCGGCAGCCGTATTGCCTGATCATCGGTGGCGGGCAGGGTGGCATCATGCTCGCTGCCCGCTTGAAGCGGCTGGGCGTGCCCGCCTTGGTTATCGAAAAGAATGCACGGCCGGGCGATAGCTGGCGGCAGCGCTACGAGTCTCTCTGCCTGCACGACCCGGTCTGGTACGATCATTTGCCGTACATGCCGTTTCCGGATCACTGGCCGATCTATACGCCGAAGGACAAGCTCGGTGACTGGCTGGAAATGTACACCAAAGTGATGGAGCTGAATTATTGGACGTCGTCGGAGTGTGTCAGCGCGACGTTCGATGAGGCGGCGAAGCAATGGTCAGTGGTCATCAATCGCGATGGTGAAACGATCACGCTGCAGCCGAAGCATCTGGTGCTGGCGACAGGCATGTCCGGCATGCCGAACATTCCGCAGTTTCCCGGCGCGGACGACTTCAAGGGCAAGCAAATTCATTCGAGCAAGCACAGCTCGAGCCGCGGCTTCGAGGGCAAGCGCTGCGTGATCATCGGCTCGAACAATTCCGCGCACGATATTGCCGCCGATCTGTGGGAGCACGGTGCCGACGTCACGATGGTGCAGCGCTCATCGACGCTGGTGGCCAAATCCGAAACCCTGATGGACGTGATTACCAGCGCGCTTTATTCCGAGGCGGCGCTCGCCAAGGGCATCACCACCGATATCGCCGACATGACGACCGCGTCGATCCCCTACAAGGTGATGCCGGAACGTCAGCGGCCGCTGTTTGTCGAGATCCGCAAACGCGACAAGGAGTTTTATGACCGCCTCGAGAAGGCTGGATTCCTGCTCGATTTCGGTGAGGACGATACGGGGCTGCACACCAAGTATATTCGCCGTGGCTCGGGTTATTATATCGATGTCGGGGCGTCGGAGCTGATTGCCAACGGCAGCATCAAGCTGAAAAGCCGTGTCAGCGTCGAGCGCCTGACGGAAAACTCCGTCGTGCTTTCCGATGGCAGCGAGATACCGGCCGATCTCGTCGTGTACGCCACCGGCTACGGCTCCATGAACGGCTGGGCGGCGCGGATCATCAGTCAGGAAGTCGCCGACAAGGTCGGCAAGTGCTGGGGCGTCGGCTCCGGCACCTCCTACGATCCAGGGCCGTGGGAGGGTGAGCTGCGCAACATGTGGAAGCCGACGCAGCAGGAAGCGCTGTGGTTCCACGGCGGAAATCTATTTCAATCGCGGCTGTATTCGCGGTCGCTGGCGCTGCAGATCAAAGCGCGGATGGAGGGTATTCCGACGCCGGTCTACGGTCCGCAGGCTGTCTATCATTTGTCCTGAGGGGGAGCGTTCATTTCCATGATCAAGCGCAAGCTGGGTGCTAGCGGCCCGTTCGTTTCGGCCATCGGCCTGGGATGCTGGAGCTTTGCTGGCTCATATGGTCCGACGACTGAGCAGGAAAGCCACGCGACGCTGGCGCGCGCGATCGATCTCGGCGTCGACTTTCTCGACACCTCGGATGTCTACGGGCACGGCGTTAGCGAGGAAGTGATCGGCAGCTTTCTCAAGGCCAATCCTGCCGCGCCGTTTGTCATCGCGACCAAAGGCGGTATCAAGCGCAAGCCGGGTTCGACGGAACGCACGTTCGACAACAGCCCGGAGTATCTGCGCGCGACACTGGAAGGTTCTCTGCGTCGGCTGGGACGCGATCACGTCGCACTCTATTACATTCACCGCCGTGATCAGAGCCGTCCGGTCGAAGAGGTCGCCGAGACGATGGCCGGCTTCATAAAAGAGGGCAAAATCGGCGGCTACGGCTTCTCGGAGATTTCGCCCTCAACTTTGCGCCGTGCGCATGCGGTGCATCCGGTGTCGGCGGTGCAGAGTGAGTATTCGCTATGGTCGCGCGCGCCGGACCTCGGCGTGGTGCAAGCCTGCCGCGAGCTTGGCGTCGCGTTCGTGCCGTTCAGTCCGCTGGGCCGCGGCTTTCTCACCGGCACAGTGACGCGAAATGATAGCTTTTCGACGGGCGATTTCCGTATTCCGAATCCAAGATTCATCGAGCCGAATTTTTCGCACAACCGCAAAGCGCTCGAACCCTTCCTGGCGCTCGCGAGCGAATGGGACGTCTCGCCAGCGCAACTCGCCATCGCCTGGGTTCTGGCGCAGGGCG
>JAEZBU010000316.1 GCA_023426855.1 Pseudomonadota bacterium
AATCCGACATCGGAGCTGCCCACATGTCGAAGCCGCTGAGAGCTGTTGAGACTCAGAAGAAGAAAGCCCGCCGCGCCATTCCCCGCGCCAAGGTGACCCGCATCCAGGGCAATACGCCTGCCGTGCGTAAGCGCCTGAAGAAGCAGTCGGGCATCGCACGCAACGCTGCCGCGAAGGCCGAGTAAGAGGCGAGCAGGCCGCGCCATCCCGCGGATCGCGGCTGCTGCAACTTTGCTGATCGATTGTGCCATGCGCCAGCCCTGTCAGGCCGGCGCACGCTTTTGCGTGCTCCAATGACGCCGGCCAGCCTCCGGCCGCCGAACCGGAGTGATGCCTCCCGTCATCGTGCTGACGGCCGGGCCGTGATGAGCGCGCAGGGTTTTACGCGTCACCCCCGAAAGATCGACTTGGCCACGAACCAGACGTTGGCGGGGCGCTCGGCCAGACGGCGCATGTACCAGGGGAACCAGTGCTCGCCGTAGCTGATGAGCACGCGGATTTTGTAGTTCTCCTCGGCCAGCCTGCGCTCCTCAGTGCGCTGGATGCCGTACATCATATTGAAATCGAAGCCGTCTTTGGCGATGCCCTGAGCCGCCGCGTAATCCTTGATGGTGCGGATGATGGCCGGATCATGCGTGCCGAACGCGGCGCGAAATCCTGACGCCTTCGCCTCAGGTCCCAGCATCTGTTTGGCGAGGCTGACGTAGCGCGCATCGACATCGCTTTTAACGGGTAGGGCATTCTCGGGCGGCTCCCGATAAGCGCCCTTCACCAGCCGCACGCCACCGCCGAGCGGGATGACCGCGGCGAGATCCTTTGGCGTGCGGTGCAGATAGGCCTGCAGGCAGATGCCAACGTTGGGGAATTCCTTGAGCGTGTCGGTGTAGAGCTGCAGCGTGTCGTCGACGTAGCGGTATTGCTCCATGTCGATCCAGACGAAATTGCCGAGCGATTGTGCGCTGGCCGCCAGCGTGCGGATGTTGTCCGCGCAACGTGCCTTGTCGAAATCGATACCGAGCTGTGTCGGCTTGATCGAGAGCTGGCAATCCAGCCCTGCCTGCGCGACGCGTGTCATGGCATCGACGTAGTGAGCCGTCACGGCCTCGGCTTCGGCCAGTTCGGTGATGTTTTCGCCGAGCAGCGTCAGCATGGTGGCGATGCCGTTCTGTTGCATGACGGTGGCGGCGCCGAGCGCGTCTTCCAGCCGCTCGCCGGGCATAAAGCGCTTGGTTGCCCGCTTGATGAAGCCGATCCGCGGCGCTTTTTCCCGCAGCCAGCGGCTCTCGGACCCGGCGATCAACATGCCCCGCATCAAGCTCATCATCGATCCCTTCTGCAGAATGTTGTTTATGTCTGTTTGGTAACACGCTGCGATCGTCGTCGTCATCTGCTGCAACGCAGCATCTGCGTGCCTTGCAGCGCCGGGAAATTGCCTCCGCCTACGTTGGATGCGGCAACCGGGGACTAGGAAATTGAGCCGGTTCGGCTTAGGCATGCACGGTGCGGGGCTGGCTGCGGTCTCGCGGACCTATTTTCCTGACAGGACTTCAGCTTCATGGGCTTCAAATGCGGTATCGTGGGCTTGCCGAACGTCGGCAAATCCACCCTCTTCAATGCGCTGACGCAGACCGCGGCGGCCGAGGCGGCCAATTACCCGTTTTGCACCATCGAGCCGAACGTCGGCGAAGTGGGCGTGCCTGATCCGCGCCTCGACAAGCTTGCCGAGATCGGCAAGAGCGCGAAGACCATTCCGACCCGCCTGACCTTCGTCGATATCGCCGGTCTGGTGCGCGGTGCCTCCAAGGGCGAGGGCCTCGGCAACCAGTTCCTGGCGCATATCCGCGAGGTCGATGCAGTCGCTTACGTGCTGCGCTGCTTTGAGGACGATGACATCACGCACGTCGAGGGCCGCATCGATCCGCTGGCCGACGCCGAGGTGGTCGAGACGGAACTCATGCTGGCCGATCTGGAAAGCCTGGAGCGTCGGCGCACGGCGACCGAGAAGAAGGCCAAAGGTGGCGACAAGGACTCCAAGGCGCAGATCGCGGTGATGGACAAGGTGCTGGAGTTGCTGCGCGACGGCAAGCCGGCCCGGTTCACCAAGCTGACCGCCGAAGAAGATCCGATCTACCGCCAGCTTCAACTGCTGACCGGCAAGCCTGTGCTGTACGTGTGCAATGTCGAGGAAACCTCGGCTGCGACCGGTAACAGCTATTCGGCGAAGGTGGCGGAAGCGGCTCAGGCCGAGGGTGCCGGTTGCGTGGTGATCTCAGCGAAGATCGAGTCGGAGGTCGCTGGCCTGCCCGAGGCGGACCGGGCGGCGTATCTTGGAGAAATCGGCCTGGAAGAGCCTGGGCTCAACAAGCTGATCAACGAAGGCTATCGCTTGCTGGGGTTGATCACCTATTTCACCGTCGGCCCCAAGGAAGCCCGCGCCTGGACCATTCCGGTCAACACCAAGGCGCCCCGTGCGGCCGCTGCCATTCATACCGACTTCGAGAAGGGTTTCATTCGCGCTGAAACCATCGCGTACGACGATTACACAACTCTCGGCGGTGAAGCGGGCGCGCGAGAGGCAGGCAAGATGCGGCTGGAAGGCAAGGAATACGTGGTCAAGGACGGCGACGTGCTGCACTTCCGGTTCGCGACGTAACAGCGAACTGATCTTCCGAATTTCATAGAAAAGGGCACCTCATCCAGAATGGATGGAGGTGCCTTTTTCGTTAGCGTTGCTGGAGCTGTTCCGATTTAGGCCGGATCGCCAATTGCAAATGCTCCGTCATCCCGGGCTTTATGCCCGGGATCTATCCATCCGCTTGTCATGATGCTTGTTGAAGGCTGGATCCCGGGCATAAAGCCCGGGATGACATACGGATGATCGGACTTGGCGTTTCCGACAGGCATCGGAAATGCACTAGCCAGGAGTTGCTTACAGAGCAGCCCGCTTGCTGCGCGTTGCCCCGGCCTCGCGCCGCTTGGTGGCGCGCTTGGTCTGGGTCGTCGTGATCTTGCTCGCACGCGATTTGGTGGTGGTGCGTGCTGAGCGGCTCTTGCTGGACGTGCGGCGGGGTTCGATTTTGGTCGAGACCTTCTGGACCTTGCTGACCGGCTTGTCGTTTGCCGAGGCGTTGCTGGCCGATTTGTCCTCGGTCTTTTCCGACGGCTTCGTCTCCGGGGCGGCCTCGGCAGGCTTGGTGTCGGTCACCGGCTTAGCTTCGCCCGCAGTGTCGTCCATGGCCTCCTGGACTTCTTCCTTGAAGTCGAACTTCTTCAGGTCGTCGTCGGACTGCGGCACAGTTATGCGCCAGATGCCAGGACCCACTTCGCGTTCGGCGCGTTGCACGAGACCGGCAACGGTCAGGCGTCGCATGAACGGATTGGCGCGGATGACAGCCGACGAGAACACGCTGGTCAGCCGAGTGTCCGGGCTTCTGCGCAGAGCCTGGGCTGCACCCGGTGCACCCAGCAGATGGCTGAGACGCATATGAGCGAATGTCGGACGAATGCCGCGCGCTTCGAGAAAAGCAGCGTTGTCGTTGTTGAACGCGATCGCGGCCTTGCGGGAGAAGTCGGCATCTGTGCGCAGCGCCAGAATCTGGCCGCGGCTCAGCCCCTCGACTTCGTCGGAGAAGTGCTTGTCGACGACTTCCAGGAAGGTCGAATTGATGAACTGGAAATGTCCGAGCGCGGACGAGAGCGGGTTCTTCGCAGTGGTCCTGCCGCCCGATTCTGCCATCATCAGTTTACGGAGATAGCCGTTCATCGCCTCATCGACTGTGATCTCGTCTGAGTCCAAGTCCAATTCGGCTGGCGCCGATTCAGTTGGAGGACTGAGCACTGGTAATGCATTCGTCGACTGAGCAATTGTCAAAGACAAGAATACGGTAGATATTGCGCCAAACATTCCCGCGAGGGTGTTGGATGACGACTGACAGATCCAAGGTTTATGCTTGAACATGTAGAGCCCCTTTTCTTTCGTTCTTCGTCACGGGGCGCAACGAACACTTGAGGTTGGCGAGTTTATGGCGCGATTATGGTGCAGGTGCGGTCGATCGACGCTCTAATGCAACCATTCGGAAGAATATCTTTGCGACGTGGAGGATCAGAGTGGGGGCGCGGCAAGAATGCGCGAACGGCTATAGTGATCTGACACGTGAGATGGTGAGGAAGGGTAGACGTCGATGTCGCCAGAACCCGCACTTCTGCATTGGGAAGACATTGTCATCGGAAATGCCGTGACGTTTGGCCGATACGTCGTCAGCACCGAGGAGGTCATCGACTACGCTCGCGCTTTTGATCCGCAGCCCTTCCATATGGACGAGGCCGCCGCAGCACAGTCTCCCCACGGACGGCTGTACGCTTCGGGTTGGCATTCTTGCGCGATGATGATGCGGCTGCTGGCCGAGAATGTGCTGAACCAGGCGGCTGCACTTGGCTCTCCCGGGCTTGAGGACTGCGCGTGGATCAAGCCGGCGTTTCCCGGAGACGTTCTGTCCGGTCGCTATACCTGCACCGGCAAACGCGTGATGCGATCCCGACCGGATGTCGGCGTTTGCCAATTTGCGTTCGAGACTTTGAACCAAAATGGCGAAGTGATCATGACCTGGAAGGCCGCGCTGTTCTTCCAGGTGCGCGCGCCGGGAGCAGCGTCATGAGCAACTACTTCGAGGATCTGGAGATCGGCGCCGTCGCCTCGCTCGGCTCGCACATGTTCCGGCGCGACGAGATCATGGAGTTCGCGCGTCGTTACGATCCGCAGCAGTTCCATCTGGATGAAGACGCCGCGAAGCGTGGGCTGTTCGGTGGGCTCTCGGCGAGTGGATGGCACACCGGATCGGTCTGGCTGCGGCTTATGCTAGATCATCGCAAGCGCGAGGCCGATCTGATTGCTTTCTGTGGGGAGCGGCCTGCGCGATACGGGCCGTCGCCGGGATTCGAGAAGCTGAGCTGGCTGAAACCTGTCCTCGTCGATGACACGATAACCTTCGCGACGCGCGTCATCGATAAGCTGGATGCCGGGACAAGACCGGAATTCGGGCTCGTGCATTGGTACAACGAAGGCAGCAACCAGCGCGGCGAGATTGCCTTCAGCGTGGTCAGTAAGGTTTTTGTCGAACGCCGGCGGCCCCTTACGCGTTGATCCTGGCGGTTGCGCGCGTGATTTCATGCGTCGCATCCTGCTTTGGGTCAGGAGGTGTCGACATGCAACGCATTCTCGTCGCGTTCACGTCAGCCGACAGGCAGACTGAGAAGGTTGCGCATCACGTGGCGCGCGAACTCGAAGATGCTGGGCTGCGCGTACGCCTCGTTGACATTCGGTCCGGTGAGACCGAGGCCGGGTCCGACGATTGCGACGGGGCCATCGTGGCCGGATCACTGCGACAAGGGCGCTTCGATCCCGAACTCTATGCCTTCGTCCAGCGCCATGGCGAGACGCTGCGCCGCTGCTCTACCTCGGCGTTCCTTCCTGTCAGTATGGCTGGCATATCGCCCATTGCTGGCGAGCGCATCGGAGCTGAGGAGTGCGTG
>JAEZBU010000224.1 GCA_023426855.1 Pseudomonadota bacterium
GAACGTGATCTCGATGCCCTGCGCTACGCCGCTCGCGGGCCATCTCTGGGACACAGGCAGCAATCGCGCTCGACTGCCGGTTTCCTCGATGCGAAAGCCATCCGTATCAATCGCCGTATCGCTTCCATCCGGGCCGATCAGCGAAATGCTCTCGACTGACTGCACGGGAAACACCGGCATCGTCAGCGCGCCATGCTCAGGCCACGCATCGAACCGCCACGACCAGCCCTGCGTGATCATCGCCAGGCTCAGCGCCGTCTCGATGTGCAACCGCGACGTCACGATCAAGCTGCCGATCAGCGCGTCCTCATCATCGTGATCGATCCGCAAATGTGCCTTCGCCTCCGCCACCGAAATCGGCTCGACGGCAGGCGCGGCGGTCAGGACGAGGCCCATGACAGCTCCAATACTTCCAGAATGAACGGGATTATCAGCGCGGGCGAAGTCGTCGTGAGGGAGGAGCACGACGCACTTCGCCCGCATGGCTCCGGCGCAGCGGCGCCGCGAGCCAATTGATCAGCGGCCGGCGCATCACCAGCCGCATCAGCTTTTCAAGATCAGGTGCCGAACTTCAGCAGCTTGATCGCGTCGAAATCCTGCACGCCGCCACCGACGCGCTTGGTCGTATAGAACAGCACATACGGCTTGGCGCTGTAGGGATCGCGCAGCACACGAATGCCGATGCGATCGACGATCAGATAGCCGCGCCGGAAATCGCCGAACGCGATCGAATAGCTGTCCTCGGCGAGGTTCGGCATATCCTCCGATTCCGCCACCGGGAAGCCCAGCACGGTCGACGCCTCACCCGGCTTGCCCGAGGGTTGCCAGAGGTAGTTGCCGTCAGCGTCCTTCATCTTACGGACCACCGCCTGCGTCGCCCGGTTCATGACGAAATGGGCGTTGCCGCGATAGCCGGACTTCAGCGTGTAGATGAAGTCGATCAGCTTGTCGGCCGGATTGCTCGAAGGAAACGCGCCATCGGCGCCCGTCGCGACAAAGCCGAGATTGCCCCACGCCCACGACGCATTGGCGACCTTGGTGTAGTCGAGAAAACCCTTCGGCCGGTTGGTGCCGTTGCCGCTGACGAACGCGGTGCCTTCCTGCTCGGCGAATGCCGTGCGCACCTCGTCCGCAATCCACTGGTCGATATCCACCGCGGCGTCATCCAGAAGCGACTGCGTCGCCGCCGGCATGGCGTACAGCTCCATGGTCGGGAACGACAGCTCGGCGAGCACCGGACTATCGGTTTCCTCGCGCGCAGCCTTCTCGCCGACCCAGCCGGTTTCGGCAACAGTCGTCGCGAACGGCTTCTTGTAGACCGAACCCGACACCTGCCGCACACCTGCAATCGCGCGGATCGGCGAGATATCGCGCACTGCCAGATTGATCGAGCGCTCGGTTTCGGCCGGCACCACGAAGCCGCCTTCCGAACCAGTGCCAACTGACAGCGCCTTGCCTTCAAAATCGCGCAGCACGTGGTTCTCGCCGCGGCGCACGTAACCGTCGAACACCATCTTGTGGTCGAGGCGGCCGGTGGCGGGCGCCCGCGATCCGCCGATTGGTGGACGGCCCGCCTTGTGCGCCAGTTCGTCCACGATGCGCTTGTGCTCATCAAGCGCGCGGTCGATGCGCGACAGCTTGTCGACCGTCACCACGTCGGCGCTCATCGAACGCTCGATCTCTCCAAGACGGCGATCATTGGTTTCCTTGAAGGCGTCGAACGCCCGCATGAAATCCTCGAAGGCGCCGCCGAGATCCTCGTGCGACGGCGATACCGATTTCACTTCAAGTCCTTTGTTCAGCATTGCGATCATTTTCCTCATACGCCATGGGGTTGTCTGAGAAGCCGCGAAGCTTCTGCCATCTGTTGCAGCAGCCGCGCCTCCCACGCCGAGGGCTGCCCCGCATCCCGCAGAGGACGGAGCCCTTTGAGGCCATCGCGCATCACCGCGCGCGCCTCGGAGCGCGAAAACCCAGCGTCCTGCGTGAGCCAGCGCTCAAACTCGCGCTCACTCGGCCGATGGCCGGCGAACGGTTGAGACTTGATAGAAGCGACCCGCGCCTCCGGATGCATCGGGAAGGTGACGATCGAGATCTCCCAGAGATCGATCTTCTCAAGGCGGCGCACACCGCTGCGGCCATCGCGCACGCCCTTCACGGCATGAAAGCCAATCGACAATCCATCGATCGCGCCGGCCCGCATCAAAGCCAGCACATCGCGTGCCTTCGCGACCTCTGTCGCCA
Organism: Pseudomonadota bacterium; assembly: GCA_023426855.1. GTDB lineage: Bacteria > Pseudomonadota > Alphaproteobacteria > Rhizobiales > Hyphomicrobiaceae > ZC4RG25. The sequence goes on from JAEZBU010000224.1 coordinate 2,245, forward strand.
GCCGGCCGCGCGCACATACAGCCCGCGCGCGTCCTCATAGACCCTGTCCCACGTCCCGATCGGCTGATTGGGATCGTGCTGGAACAGCATGCGAATGCCGTGGACCTGACGCTTCGCAATACTCTCGCGAAACGCGCCCGGCATGACGATATCGCGGCCGAGATCCTGGCGATGAAACAGGCTGGCGTAGCCCTCGAACGTGCCATCCAGCGTCACGTCCTTGAAGTTCATCGACGTCAGCTTGATCTCGCGGGTCGCGGCGTGCGGCCCGGCTTGCAGATGATGCATTCTCTTGGCGTCCCTTAGTTGATCGCAGTCAGGCAATGCGCTCAGGCAGCCGGCGGCTCGTCACCGCCCGCAATCGGCCCGTAACCAACGGCTGCACGTTTCTCGTTGCGGGTCAGGAACGTCGCGCGCTCCAATCGCGCCCACAGCGCCTCGCGTTCGGCCGACAATCCTTCGATGCCATCGAGATCAGGTTTCAACGCCAGCGCCTGTCCCCACACCGGACCCAGCCAGCCAGACAGCGACTTCGCCGTGCGGTTGACCAGCGGCAGCACCGTCTGCCGCCAGAAGGTGCGATTGGCCTCCTGATAATTGGCATACGTATTGTCTCCGGGAATGCCGAGCAGCATCGGCGGCACGCCCAGCGCCAGCGCGATCTCGCGCGCCGCCGCATGCCGCGCATCGATGAAGTCCATGTCGCGCGGCGACAGGCTCATCGCCTTCCAGTCGAGCCCGCCTTCCAGCAGCAGGGGACGCCCCGCATTGCGCGCGCCCTGGAAATTATCCTCCAGCTCAGCTTTCAGGCGGTCGAACTGTTCGCCGGTCAGATGCCCGGCAGCGCTGTAGACCAGCGCCCCGGACGGACGCGCCGAGTTGTCGAGCAGCGCCTTGTTCCAGCGGCTCGCCGTGTTGTGCAGATCGATCGCGGTGGACGCCGCTTCGATGGGCGATAGCCCGTAGTGATCATTGACCGGATGAAACAGCTTGCAATGCAGAACCTTGGAAACACCGGGAACAACCTCTCCCGCGATCCGATGCGTACGGCCAGCCAGCACGTAGTCGAACGCCTCCGGCCATCCATCCGCACCCGGCACGACACGCACACGATCCGGCCGCAGCACGTGCAGCTCGCGCACGTCCTCGCCCATCGCAACAGCTTCGAGATATGCGTTACCCGCGACCAGCAGATGCCCGTACCAGGCTTCGAGCAGATCCGCCGATGTCTGTCCCGGCGCTGGACGGTTGAGCAGATCGATCAACGGATGGCTGTCGATCTCCGCCTCGCCCTCGTACAGCAGCAGAGGCACCGACGCCGCCGCCTCCGAGATCATGCGCACCGAACGATAGACCACCGCATTCTGCATCATGCCTTCGCGGGCAAACGCCGCGTAATCGCGCGGCATCCAAGCAGGCATGCCGAGCCCTTCGAGCGCGATCAACGGACCGACCGCGCTTGCCTTCTGCTCGGTCACCGGCGCGCGTCCGCCACCCATCAGCGCACGCGCCATTCGCGCCAGCCGCGAGGGCCGTCGTTGCAGTGCTGTCATGTTTTCCCCTGTAAAGCAGAGTTATCAGAGCATCCGCACCAGCGGCTGCGGCGGCGCGTCGAGCATCAAATCCGTCAGCGCCCAAACCAGCGCATCGAGCCGATCCGGGCTTCGCCCTCCGGCGAGGCCATCCGCACCGAATGCCAGCATCTGCGTTTCCAGCGCCGCGAATGTGCCGGCATGGACCACGCGTCCTTCCGCATACA
>JAEZBU010000287.1 GCA_023426855.1 Pseudomonadota bacterium
AGCAGATCGCCGCGCTTCGATGCGACCAGGGCATGCAACTCGTCCAGCACGATAACGCGCAGATCGGCAAACATGTAACGGGCGTCGTCGTGGCTCAGCAGCAGCGCGATCTGTTCCGGCGTTGTCAGTAGAATGTCGGGCGGTTTGGTCCGCTGGCGCTGCCGCTTGGCCGCCGACGTATCGCCCGTGCGCGTTTCGATGCGGATCGGCAGGCCCATTTCCTCAACCGGCGTCAGCAGGTTACGCGCGATATCGACTGCGAGCGCCTTGAGTGGTGAAATGTAGAGCGTGTGCAGACCTGCGCCGCGACGTTCCGGCGCGCCCTTGGTGAGCTCGACAAGGCTCGGCAGGAATCCGGCCAGCGTTTTGCCCGCACCGGTCGGGGCAATCAGCAGCGTCGAACGCCGCGCCTCGACCTTTTCCAGCAGCGCCCGCTGGTGCGCGCGTAGACTCCATCCGCGGCTCGTGAACCAATCGCCAAAGGCCGGCGGCAGCAGCGCGCCGGAGGGCGTCGCCATGGCCGGAGCTTTGGATTTCTCACGTCTTGCAGCCATACTGTTCCGCAATCAGGGTACGCGGAGCCCGACCGGGCCCGATTCACGCTGGGTTCAGTCGCGCGGCGAACTATGCTAGAGGCTCGCAGCGTCGGCAGGAAATGCCGTCATCTGCGGCGTAAAGGTCAGCACAGGACAGGCCCGACATGAATCGCGATCAATTCTTCGGCGGCAATCCGTTCGGCGTTTTCATTCGGCTCGTGCTGCTGTCGATCGTCGTCGGCGTCGTGCTGTCGGCGCTGGGTATCACGCCCGGCAACATCTTCTATCATATCGATCTGCTGGTGCGCCGCGTTTACGATATGGGCTTCGGCGCGGTCGAATGGGCGGCGCAGTACTTCCTGATCGGCGCGGTCATCGTGTTCCCGATCTGGTTCATCGCGCGGCTGTTCGGCATGGGCCGCCGGTCCGACGATCGCCGGTCATAAGCTCCTGTAAGAGATAAGCGAAATGCAGCGGCAGGCCGATCATACCGGCGAGCCCGTGAGTAGCCGGCGGATCAGCCACCGCGACGTGCTGGTCATCGCGCTGCCGATCATGCTGTCGAATGCCACAACGCCGCTGATCGGGTTCGCCGATACCGTGGTGATCGGCCAGCTCGGCCAGGCTCATCTCATCGGCGCGGTGGCCGTCGCCGCTAACATCTTCAATTTCCTGTACTGGACCTTCGGCTTTCTGCGGATGGGCACGACGGGCCTGACGGCGCAGGCGCTTGGCGCGGCCGATGCGCCCGAGGTGGCGGCCAACCTGCATCGCGCGGTGATCATCGCGGTCGGCGCTGGCGTTGCCATGATCGTGTTCCAGGCGCTGATCGCGGCCGGTGCGCTGTCGGTGATGGGGGCGTCGGCGGAAGTCGAAAGCGCGGCGCGGATCTATTTCGATATTCGCATCTGGGCGGCGCCGGCGGGGTTGATGAACTTTGCGCTGCTGGGCTGGTTCATCGGCTTAGGGCGCGCCGACTTCGCCTTCTACATCCAGATTTTCGTCAACGTTATCAATATCGCGCTGGCCGTTCTGCTTGTTATGGGCTTCGGATTCGGGGTGCCTGGCGTGGCCAGCGCGGCGCTGATCGCGGAATGGTCCGGTGCGCTGCTTGGCTTTGCCCTGGCCTATCGCGAACTGGCGCGCAGGGGCGCCGCGGTGAGCCTGGCCCAGGTGCTTGATCTGGTGCGCATGAAGCGGACCATGAACGTCAACGTCGACATCATGATCCGCACGCTCTGCGCACTGACCGCCATGCTGTTCTTCACCTCGCAGGGTGCCCGCGCCGGCGATACGACGTTAGCGGCCAACGCAGTTCTGATGTCGGTGACGGCGGTGACCATCTTCCTGCTCGATGGCTTTGCCTTCGCCGCCGAAAGCCTGGTCGGGCGATCCATCGGCGCACGCGCCATCGGACGTTTCCGTGAAGCGGTGCGGATTTCGACGGTGTGGGCGGCCGGTGTCGGCACGTTTCTTTCCTTGGCCGTCTGGCTTGGTGGACCGCTGATCATCGATTTCATGACCACCAGTCCGGAGGTGCGCGAGGCGGCTCGCACCTATCTCATCTGGGCTGCGTTGATGCCGATCGTCGGGGTGTGGTGCTTCCAGCTCGACGGCATCTTCATCGGCGCCACGCGCACGGCGGACATGCGCAACATGATGGCGCTCAGCCTAATGATCTTCTTCGCCGCGTGGGCGGTGCTGGAACCGCCATTCGGCAATCATGGGCTATGGATGGCCATCAACGTGTTCAACGTCGTGCGGGCGCTGACGCTGATGGCGCGCTATCCCGCGCTTGAACGGGCCTCGTTTCCGCTCGTCAAACCCGCCTGAGCGCGTCGCTTACGGGTCGAGCGAGCGGCTGGCCCAGTCCTGCGCCTTGCTGCCGGTCAGCGCGGAAATTGATGCCACGCTGGCGCTCGCGGCGGCCTGCGCCAGATGCTGTTTGATGCGGCGGATCAGACCAGGACCTTCGTAGACCAGGCCCGTATAAAGCTGGATGAGCGTCGCGCCCGCTTCGATCTTGGCGAGGGCGGTTTCCGAACTGTCGATGCCGCCGATGCCGATCAACGGGATCTGGCCACCGGTCAGCGCGTAGGTTCGCGCCAGCACCACGGTCGAGCGATGAAACAGCGGACGTCCCGACAGTCCGCCGGTCTCGCGCGCGGCTGCGTTGGCGTCGAGTGCGGGGCGGGTCAGGGTCGTGTTGGAAACCGCAATGCCATCAACGCGATGCGCCACCAGCCGCTCGACCACCGGCGCTAAGTCATCCTCCGCGATATCCGGCGCGATCTTGACGACGATGGGCACCTGGCGCGCGCCCGCCGCCACCTTCCGGGCGCGGACGTCCAGCACCTTGCCGAGCAGGGCATCCAGAGCAGCGGGAGCCTGCAGATCGCGCAGACCCGGGGTGTTCGGCGAGGAAATGTTGACCGTGAAATAGCTCGCGACATCGTAGAAGACATCAATGCCGAGCGCGTAGTCCGCGCTGCGGTCCGCGGCATCCTTGTTGGCGCCGACGTTGACCCCGACGATGCCGTTTTGCGCACGCCGGCGCAGCCGCTCCAGCGCTGCCCCATGCCCGCCGTTGTTGAAGCCAAGCCGGTTGATGATGGCGCGCTCGCTGATCAGGCGGAACACGCGCGGGCGCGGATTGCCCTCCTGCGGCAGCGGCGTCAGGCTACCGACTTCCGCAAATCCGAAGCCGATACCGAGGATAGCGTCCGGCACGCGGGCATCCTTGTCGAAGCCGGCCGCGATGCCGATAGGATTGGGAAAACGCAGGCCCCACAGGTCGAGCGCCAGCCGCGGATCATCAGCCTCGCCGCGCGGATAGACGCCGGTTTCCAGCGCGCGCAATGTCATCTCGTGGGCGCGTTCGGGTTCAAAAGCCAGCAGCAGCGGGCGGGCGAGTTCAAGGCCGAATTTCAGCACGTCTCGATGTCTCCTGGCACCTGCGGTACGCCATCCGTTCCCAGTGGCATGTCCTTGCACCACAGCGCGGCGCTAACCGGCAATGGCGCATAAAGATGCGGGAACAGAGCGCCGCCGCGCGATGGCTCCCAGACCAGGTTCGCGCCAAGCTTTGCGCACTCCAGCGCGACCAGCACAAGGTCCGGCTTGAGTTTGAAATGGCGCGCGGCGGTTCCGGCGACTTGCGCGCCTGTGGATAAGTGGATGAAGCCATCGCGTTCGTCATCCGCCGAGCCCGCATAGCTGCCGCGAAGCTGTGCCTCCGCCCAATCGCTGGATGACAATATCTTGAACACCACGGCAGGGTTGCCAGTCGAGGCAGGTTTGCTCAAGTGCAGCTTCCTTCGATGGATTTCTGTCAATGCCAGCGACGCGGCGATCTGCTATCGGGCTGCATCACGTGCCAGCGGGATGTGTAGAAATTCGTGATCGGTCGATCACTGCCTACACGAGCCAACGTCTCAATGCTAACGTGATTGATGGATCTACACGGCAGGGTGTTCAACACCCCAAAAATTGATAAGCACGATATGTTCCAAGGTCTGTTTACTGCACCACTTTGTGTGGCCGATCTTTTCGCTGACCCGTTCCGCTTCGCGGTTCCCTCCTTTCAACGACGCTTCGCCTGGACCGTCAAGGAAGCCGCCCAGTTGCTGGACGACATTCAGCTTGCCATGGGCACGGACGAAGAAAACGGCGGCCCGTCCGGCTATTTTCTTGGTGCGATCCTGCTCACCGACCCTGGCGGCGTGGAGAGCTGGCGCCATGGGGTGCCGACTTCGCCCAGAACGCTGGACATCATCGACGGCCAGCAGCGGTTGACCACACTTGTCATCCTTCTGGCGGCGTTGCGCGACGTTTCCGCGGCGCTAAGCGACGACGTGGTTTCCGATCTGAACAAACTCCTCATGATCGAGGGGGGCGGGCCCTACGGTCGCGACGTGTTCCGGCTCAATCTGCGTCGCGACGATGCGGTGATGCTCGAACGCTATGTGCTGGAAGCCGATGCCTGCAATCTGAGCCACGATACCGACAACATCAGTCCGGGTGATCGCGCGATCCTGGATGTCCGTGATCATTTTGTGCGCGAGTTGCGGTCATTTAGCCAGGATGAGCGGCAAAGGCTGAGCAGCTTCCTGCTGCGTGCGTGCCATGTCGTGGCGATCGTCACGACCGACCTCGACCACGGCCACCGCATGTTTTCGGTGCTGAACGATCGCGGTCGTCCGCTGGCGCGCAAGGACATTCTCAAGGCCGAGATTCTCGGCGGTGTTCCCTTCACGCGCGCTGCTATCGCGGAGCAGACCTGGGAAGATCTGGAGCGTCGTCTCGGCGGAGAATTCGATACCTTCTTCAGCTACTTGCGCACGATCAAAGGCAAGTCGAAGTTGCCGATCATCGCGGGCGTGCGCGCGGTCAAGGAGGACGCAGGTGGCAGCGAGCCGTTCCTGTTCGATGTTCTGCTGCCGCTTGCCGAAGCTTTCGAGATTATTCATTGCGGCCAGCATCAGGGTGCGCCGCAGTCGGACGACATCACGCGTCGTCTGGATTATCTGTCGTGGCTCGGAAGCTCCGAATGGGTGCCGCCAACGGTTCAATGGTTCAGCCTGATGCGCGATGACCCCGCGCAGATACTGCGTTACCTCGATATCATCGAGCCGTTTTCATACGCCCTGCGCCTGCAATGCATCGGCGCGGCGAAACGCGCGACGCGCTGCAACGGCCTGCTGACGGCGATCGCGCGCGGCACGATTCTGGATCCGGAGCGGTCGCCCTGCGTACTGACGCGCGATGAGCAGCGTCACATAACCGCCAACCTGCGCAATCTGCATGAGCGCCATCCGCAGACCTGCAAACTGGTGCTGCTGCGGATCAATGACGAACTGGCAGGTGCCCCGCAGAATCTGAACCCGGCCGATTGGACCGTCGAGCACGTGTTGCCGCAGAATCCCGGGCGCGGCGGCCAATGGCGGACGTGGTTCCCCGATCCCGACGAGCGCGAGCGGTTGACGCAGTCGATCGGCAATCTGGTGCTCATTAGGCGCACGCAGAACGACAAGGCGAGCAATCAGGATTTCGCCCGCAAAAAAGCAATCTACTTCGCGCCGGGCGACACTGGCGTGCTGGCGATTACCGAGGATTTGCGCGATCTCGATGTCTGGACCCCGGCCGAGATTGAGAAGCGCGAGTTGCGGTTCCTGCGCATCCTGGAAGAGGTCTGGCGACTTGACCTGTCCGGTGTTCCGGGCGGAGATAACAGCGAGATGCGCGGGCG
>JAEZBU010000398.1 GCA_023426855.1 Pseudomonadota bacterium
CCATCGAATATCGCGTTGAGTGGGACAGCGTGCGCCAGAGCCTGAAGTCGTCGCTGGCGCAGCACACGCAGCTTCTACCGCAGGCCGAAGCCGCCGGAGCCGAGATCCGACCGACTCTGTGGCAGCGCGTGAAGTCCGCATTCGGCGCGACGATGTTGGACCGTTTTGTTGAAAGCTATGTGACGCCTGAGGGCCTACCGCGGCTGTTCGGCTATCAGCAGATGCTGCGCGACGCGTCGCTGACCGCTACGCCCGCCGAGGACATGGACAAGCTGCCGTGGACCGATCGCTTCGCCGCCTTCTATGAGCACGTCAAGCGGGCCGAGTTCCAGAGTCTGACGCGCGTCGAATTCGAAATCACCGATCGGCACACGCCTGAGCGCCGTTACATCGCCGCGATGGAACTGGTCAGCCTGCGCTGGAAACTGACCAGTCTGCAAATCGTGGGCGACCAGATGGCGGTCGCCCAGCGCTGATAGTCGTGAGCGAACGGTCGCGCGAGCGGGTTAGAGTCCTTTCGGTTCAGATGGAAACGGAGACTTCAACCGAGCCACAGTTGTCATCCCGGTGCTTGTGCCCGGGATCCATCCAACTGCAGGTGTCGACGCCAGCCGTGAGATAGATCCCGGGCACAAGGCCCGGGATGACCAGGACGGGACAACCTTCGACCTAAATCGGAAATGCCCTAGCTCTCGAAGCGCTTCAGGGCCGCCGTCAGGCGCGCCGACAGCGCCTCGAAGTCGGCCTTGCGCTCGCGCTGCTCCTCGACGACCTCTTCCGGCGCCTTGGACACGAACTGCGCATTGCCCAGCTTGGCGTCGATCTTCTTGATCTCGCCGGCCGCCTTCTCGATCTCGCGCGCCAGACGCGTCCGCTCAACCTCCATGTCAATGACACCGGCGAGCGGCAGTGCCGCGGTCGTGCTGCCGAACGCGATCAATGCCGCGCCCTTCGGCGCCGTATCGACGAACGTCATGGAGCTGAGCCGCGCCAGCCGGCTGATGGTCTCCTTGTGCCGGTTGGCGCGCTGCCGAATGGCATCGTCGGAACCCGCCAGCACCAGCGGAATCTTGGCGCCCGCCGGCACGTTCATCTCCGAACGCACCGAACGCACCTCGCTAACGAGCTGAACCACCCAACCCATCTCGGTGTCGGCGGCGTCATTGGCGAGACCGTCGAACACCGGCCAGGCGCTCAGCGCCAGCATGGCGTCGCGCTTGACGCCGTGCTCGACCATATGCGTCCACAGCTCCTCCGTGATGAAGGGCATGAACGGATGCAGCAGCTTGAGCACCTGATCGAGCACCCAGGCCGTCATCGCCCGCGTCTCGGCCTTGGCGTCGTTGTCGCTTCCAGCCAGCGCCGGCTTGATCAGCTCGAGATACCAGTCGCAGAAGATGCCCCAGGTGAACTCGTAGATCGCGGCGGCGGCTTCGTTGAACTTGAACGTCTCCAGCGCAGCCGTCACCGCCTTCGCCGTGCGCTCGACCTCGCCCGCGATCCAGCGGTTGACGGTCTGCTCGACGGAGGCCGGGTCAAAACCCTTGACCCGCACGCACTCGTTCATCTCGGCAAAACGAGCGGCATTCCAAAGCTTCGTCGCGAAGTTGCGATAGCCCTCGACGCGATTGCGCGCCAGCTTGATGTCGCGCCCCTGCGCCGCCATCGCTGCCAGCGTGAAGCGCAGCGCGTCGGCGCCATAGGCATCGATGAGATCCAGCGGATCCATGACGTTGCCCTTGGACTTCGACATCTTCTGCCCCTTCTCGTCGCGAACGAGGGCATGGATGTAGACATCCTTGAACGGCACATCGGGCTGGAACTGCAGGCCCATCATCATCATCCGGGCGACCCAGAAGAAGATGATGTCGAAGCCGGTGACCAGCGTGCTGGTCGGATAGTAGCGCGCAAGCTCGGGCGTTTCGTCCGGCCAGCCGAGCGTCGAGAACGGCCACAGGGCAGACGAGAACCACGTGTCGAGCACGTCGGGATCGCGTTCAAGATTGACGCGCGAGCCGTAGTGCCGCTGCGCGGCGGCCAGCGCCAGGTTCTCCGTCTCCTCGACGAACACCTCGCCGTCCGGACCGTACCAGGCCGGGATCTGATGGCCCCACCAGAGCTGGCGCGACACACACCACGGCTGGATATTGCGCATCCACTCGAAGTAGGTCTTTTCCCAGTTCTTCGGCACGAAGGTGGTTTTACCGCTCTCGACCGCTGCAATGGCGGGCTTGGCCAGTTCGGCTGCGTTGGCGTACCACTGGTCGGTCAACCACGGCTCGATCGGCACGCCCGAACGATCGCCATGCGGAACCGCATGGACGTGCGGCTCGATCTTGTCGAGGAAACCGCCCTCTTCCATGATCTTGACGATCAGCTTGCGCGCCTCGAAGCGGTCAAGCCCCTCGAACTGATCCCATACGCCCTGGCGCATCGGCGTGACGTCGAGATCCTGCAGGAAGTCGGCGTTGTCCTTCAGCGTGATCTTGGCTTCCGCGGTCAGGATGTTGATCGCGCGCAGTCCATGGCGTTTGCCGACCTCGAAATCGTTGAAATCGTGCGCCGGCGTGATCTTCACCGCGCCCGAACCCTTCTCCGGATCGGAATAGGTGTCGGCGACGATCGGAATTTTGCGACCAACGATCGGCAGGATGACGTTCTTGCCGATCAGGTGCTGGTAGCGCTCATCGTCCGGATGCACGGCGATCGCCGTATCCGCCAGCATCGTCTCAGGACGCGTGGTCGCGAACGTGATGTAGGTCGACGGGTCTTCCGCGTTGTAGGTCGCCCCCTCGATGGGATAGCGGAAGTGCCACAGGTTGCCCTTGACCTCGATCTGCTCCACCTCGAGATCGGAAATCGCAGTCAGGAACTTGGGGTCCCAGTTGACCAGCCGCTTGTCCTTGTACATCAAGCCCTTGCGGTAGAGCTCGACGAAAACCTTGACGACGGCGCGGCTCAGCCCCTCGTCCATGGTGAAGCGTTCGCGCGACCAGTCGCACGACGCGCCAAGGCGCTTGAGCTGATTGAGGATCGTGCCGCCGCTCTCGGCCTTCCACGCCCAGACTTCCTTGAGGAAGGCCTCGCGTCCCATCGTCCGGCGATCGGGCCGCTTTTCAGCCGCCAGCTTGCGCTCGACAACCATCTGCGTCGCGATACCGGCGTGGTCCGTACCCGGCTGCCACAGCACGTCCTTGCCGCGCATGCGCTCGAACCGGCACAGCACGTCCTGCAACGTATTGTTCAGCGCGTGGCCCATGTGCAGCGAACCCGTCACGTTGGGCGGCGGGATCACGATGCAGTATGGCGGTGCGTTCTCACGGCCCGGCTGGCCGCAACGGAAGGTGCCGGCGTCTTCCCAGCCCTGATAGATTCGCTTCTCGATATCCGCAGGCTGGTAGGTCTTCTCGAGCATGATCGGGTGCGCTTGGAGCTGATGGGTTAGCAGTTTCAATGAGGAATTGTCGGAGGCTTTCTAGCCTGCCAGAGACACCGGCAGCAAGTTTTGCCTCAGAAGCCGGTTTTTTCAAAAGCAAGATGGGGCGCGATGTGCCCCATACCAAGTCGTCGGCATTGGACGGAGGGGGTGTCAGCCCTGGGTCTTCGATCCGTCACGCTTGGCATTTGCCGCCAGTTCGACACGCAGCGCCTTTTCCACGATGCGCGGCATGTTTGTATCGAGCCAGTCGCGCAACATGGGCCTGAGCAGATCCGCGACCGTATCTTCCAGCGTGCGCGCCATCTGCGGGCTGACACCGGCAGACGTGGCGGGCGCCGGGGCAGGTTCAGCGGCCGGCGCAGGCTTGGCGACAGGAGCCACAGGCTCCGCCTTTGCCACGGGAGCCGGATCGCGCTTGGGCTCCGGCTTGATCTCGACCTTCGGTTCGACCTTGAGCACCGGCTCCGGCTTCGCGGCGGCCAAGCCCGAACCGCCAGCCAACCCTTGAGCCAGAGTATCCAGGGCGGAAATCGGTTTGCGCTGAGCCGGTTCTACAGCGGCGGGCGCTGCAGGCTTAGGCGCTTCCACCGTGCGGGGCGCCTCGGCACGTGCGGTATCCGCGGAACCGGGCTCGCGGCCCGCCCCTAGGACACGAGAGACGTCGAGATCAGGAAGTGCCGCGCGTGACGGCGCCGGCCGTGGCGACTCGATTTCACCTTGCGACGGCGTTGCAGAAGGCGTCGGCAAACGTGGATCGGCAGGACGCGTGTCCGCGACCGGGCGCGCAGCGGCAGGCTGATCAAGCTTTGCACTGTCAGGACCGGCAAGGTCAGGACGCGCATTCTGGCGCAGGATTTCAAGTGCGCTCAGGGCAGTCCCACCGGTCAGTGGCAAGGGCGCCGCGCCTCCGCCTTGCGGCGCAGGAACCGCGTTGGTGCGGTTGAACAGCCATGCCGGACGGTCATCCTCGGCATTCGTCGGCGCGCTGCCTGAACTCTGAACGCCGGCTTCGTTGCGTGGCGCCTCGCTCCGCGCCGTCGGCGATGGCTGGTCAATCTTCGAGGGTGCATCCTCGATGAGATCAGCGAACGCATCCTCGACGCTGTAAGATGGCGCCTCCGAACCCCCGCGGCCGGGGAACGGCAATGCGGCCGGCTCGATGCGATCATCGGCATGAAACTGTGACGACGACGTTGCGCCGGCTTCCGGCGCAGGTGGCATCGGCATGGGTGCCGGCCGCGAACCGATCGGCTCCTCCGCAATGATCTTGCGAATTGACGCCAGGATTTCTTCCATGCTCGGCTCGGGGGCCTTTTCTGGTCTGCTCATCCCCACCTCACTGCCCCCAAACCACCGCCACACGAGCGCGCAACACAGTGTTCCGGATCAAGCGTGCGCGGCCCGTCAAATCCCCTGATTCCCGTCGTACAACGATTGCCGCATAGCTTCAATGTGATCGCCCATCTCAGGTTGTGCGTATTGCGGCAACATCGGCACTTGGCCAATAAGTTGCGCAATTGCGGCAACGCTTTCAACCCGTGTTGCACGCGATTGCGACCACGTCTTGGCGCACCCGGACGCTTCGACCCGATGGCGAATCGAAACACCCCACACAAGCGCCATTGCGCGCCGTGCGGATTGCGCACCTGCTGCGGTGTTGCGGATCGCGGCTGCTGCGGTGGGTGCTTACTTGCTCGGCGCGCGCTGGCCGTGGGTCTCCCACAGGTCCATCTGCTCGCGGCGGCCGTCGGCGTGGGTGATCGAAATGCCCCACCACTTGCGCCGCACGTCGAAGTAATGCGCTTCGGCGTCATACACGTCCGTGCCGAGCTTGAGATGCTCGGCGCCAAGCCGGCCGACGGCTGCCAGCAGCCCGTAGGCATTGACCGTCAGGTCGCGCCGCGTCGTCACCAGATTGACCTCGGAGGTCAGCAGCTCCAGCTCGGCGTTGAGCACATCGAGCACGGTGCGCTGGCCGACCCGTTCTTCTTCGCGCACGCCGGTCAGCGCCGTGCGGTTGGCGTCGACCTGCGATGAATCTGAGACCAGCTGCGCCCGCGACGCCTGCACCCGCGACCACGACGCCACCACGTCGGCCTGCGCCTCGGTGCGGAACTGTTCCACCTCCTGCAGCCGGCTGACGTGGGTGTGCTTGGCCTG
>JAEZBU010000096.1 GCA_023426855.1 Pseudomonadota bacterium
ATGATGAACGGTGTCGCGTAGATGCTGATGCCGATGACCGGAAGCGGCTGCAGAAACAATAGGATGCAGGCGATGGCCAACGTCACGCCGGGCAGCGCGTAGGGAATTTCGATCAGGCCTTCCGCCAGGATGCGGCCGCGCTGCAGGGTGCGTTCCAGGCAATAGGCAATCAGGACTGCGAGAACCGCAGTGATCACCGCAGCCGAAGCCGACAGCAGCAGCGACGTGCGGAATGCCCGCTGCGTGACTTCCTGGCGGATCAAGACTTCGGCGAAGTTATCCAGTGTCACGGTGGTGAAGGTGAGCGATACACCATAGGCTGGCACCAGCGCGGTTGCTGCCAGTGACAGCAAGGGCAGAAACACAGCGACGGCCATCAGCCCCCACAGTGACAGTTCCGCCAGCCAGCGACGGCGAAGGTTCCAGAACGGCTCCATGGCGTGGTCGGCGTCGAGCGGCGTCGGCGCACGCCTGAGCAGCAGCGCCCCGACGAGCACGCCAGCCCCGGCGATGAGACCGACGAGCACCGACAAGGCAGCCGTATCAGGTAGAGCGTCCGGACCGAAACTCGATAGCCGGCGATAGATCAGGGTCGGGAGCGTCGTGTAGTTGACCGGCAAGCCGAGCATCGCGGCGATACCGAAATTGCCGACAGCGGCCACGAAGGCGACCAACGCGCCCGCTGCCAGATGCGGGCGCAGCAATGGCAACACGATCAGGCGGATGATCCGGATAGACGATGCGCCATCGAGACGTGCGGCCTCGATAAGGTTGCGCGGAATGGCGCGCAAACCGGCGGCCAGTGTAATGGCGACGAGCGGCGCGTGATGCAGAGCCAGCACGAAGATGATGCCATCGCGGCCGAGCATGATGTTCGGCGTACCGGGCTCAGGCGCCAGTGACAGCGCAACCAAAAGCGGCGAGGCGGGGCTCGCCAGAGATTTGAACGCGACGGCGGCGATCTGCGGCGCGATCAGCAGCGACAGCACGAACACGAAGGCCAGCAGCCGTTTGTTGCGCACATCGGTGGTGGCGAGAGCCAGTGCGAAGATCGTGCCGATCAGCACGGCGCCGAGTGCGGAAAGCGTGGATGTTTCGAGCGTTCGCCAAGTGGCCGCGACGGCGGACCGACTGGTCATCTCGGCCCAGGCGGCGTCGAGGTTCAGTGTGCCGCCGGGAATGAACGCAGTCGTCAAAAGTTTCGAGGTGGGCATCAGCGCCAGCGTGACAACCACTAAAGCAAGAAGGGCGACGAGGCCGCCGCCCTCCCGCGCGATCCAGGGTGCAGCCCGTTCGCGCTGCACGATTACTGGCCGAAGATGTCGGCGAAACGCTTGGTGTTTGCCGTGCTGTCGGCAAGCGCCTTGGCCGCATCAAACGGCATGATCTTGATGGCGCTCTTGTCCGGGAAGCCAGCCGGCAGCGCGACTTCCGGGTGCGCCGGCATGTAGCCCTGCTTCAGCGCCAGATCCTGGCCGTCCTTGGAGAGCAGGAAATCGACGAAAGCTTTGGCGGCTTCGGGATTCTTCGTGGACTGCAGGATGGCAACCGGCTCGCCGATGGCAGACACGCCTTCGACTGGAAACACGAATTCTACCGGGGCGCCCTTGGCCTTTTCGCGGATCGGCATGAAGTCGACAATCATGCCGTACAGCTTCTCACCGCTGGCGACCTGCTTCAGCACATCGCCGTTGCCGGTCGCGGCCATCGCGCCGTTGGCATTCAGGCCTTCGTAGAACTTCCAGCCATCGGTGAGGTTGGAGGTCAGCGTGGCGGTATGGATCAGCGCGGCGCCCGAGATCAGCGGGCTCGGCATCACGGTCTGGCCTTTGGTTTCCGCCTTGAGCAGGTCAAGCCACGACGTAGGCTTCAGCGCAGCCTTGGTATTGTAGACGATGCCGGTGGTGATCAGCTTGGTGGCGAACCAGCTTTTGTCTTTGTCGTGCAATCCGGCCGGATAAACCGAAACGTCTGCCTTGTCGTGCGCCAGCAGGCGGCCTTCCGCCTTCAGGCCTTCCATGGTGACGGCGTCGGCGATCAGCAGAACGTCGGCTTGCGGCTGTCCGGCTTGGATTTCCGCGCGCAGCTTGGCCATGATGCGGGGCGTGCCGTCGCGCACGAACGTGATGTCGACCTTCGGATACTTGGCCTTGAAAGCATCGATGGTCTGCTGGGCATCCGTATTCGGCTGGCTGGTATAAAGCACCAGCTTGCCGTCCTGAGCCATGGCAGTGGATACGCTGCCGGCCATCACGGCGGCACCGATCAGCAGTTTGAGCTGTCGCAGCATGATCACCCTCGTTGCTTGGTTCGTAGCGGTCGATCGACCGAGCTCAAGCGCAGCCCTTTAGGCGCGGTTTGTTACAGGCGGGTGACGGCCGGTTTTGCGACGCTTCTCAGGCGCAAAAGCAAGGCCTACCAAAGGCAAACTTGCTTTGCGACGCGTGCGGATATTAGATCGCTGCATAAGAATGCGCCCGCGATAACAAAAACTGCGGGTTTGGGAGGATGTGCTTATGGTGGACGAGACGGTTCCGTCTGGCGCGTCTGCTGTTGGGCTCGACACCTTGCCGAAGCTGCTGCTTCGCAATGCGGATCGGTTTGCTGCGCGCCCAGCATATCGCGAGAAAGACCTTGGCATTTGGCAGACCTGGACGTGGGCCCAGGTCCGCGACGAGGTGCGCGAACTGGCGATAGGGCTGGAGCGTTTGGGCCTCAAGCGCGGCGAGACAGTCGCGATCATCGGCGACAACCGGCCGAGGCTGTATTGGACATTCGCGGCAGCCCAGAGCATCGGCGCAATTCCGGTGCCGGTGTACCAGGATGCCGTGGCGGCAGAGATGGCCTACGTCCTGAGCCACGCCGAAATCGCCTTCGCCGTCGTCGAGAACCAGGAACAGGTCGACAAGGTCGCGTCGATGGCCGAGGCCGTTCCGACTGTGCGCACGGTCATTTATGACGACCCGCGCGGCCTGAAGAAATATGATCACGCGCGCCTGCACGCTTTCGAGGATGTGCAGAAGCTCGGGCGAGATGAGCTGAAAGCAAACGCTGGCGCAAGGCAGTGGTGGCTCGATGAGATCGCCGGGGGGCGCGGCGCGGATATTAGCGTCATGCTGTATACGTCCGGCACCACTGGTCAGCCCAAGGGTGTCATTCTCAGCCACGAGAATCTGATCCGCACCGCGGAAAACGCCAACGCTTTCGACAAGCTCACCGAGACCGACGAGATCATCGCCTATCTGCCGATGGCGTGGGTCGGCGATCACATCTTCTCCTACGGCCAAGCCTACGCTGCGGGCTTCTGCGTCGCCTGTCCGGAAAGCCTGGCAACCGCGCTGGAGGATCGCCGCGAAATCGGGCCGACATTCTTCTTCGGTCCGCCGCGTCGGTTCGAGGCCGGCCTGACCGACATCCTGGTGCGTATGCAGGACGCCAGTCCCGTCAAACGCTGGATGTTCGAAACCTTCATGGACGTGGCGCGCCGTTGCGGCGAGCCGATCCTGGAAGGCAAGTCGGTCGGCGCGTGGGATCGTGTGCTGTATTGGATCGGCGATAAGCTGGTTTATGCGCCGTTGCGCAATCAGATGGGATTGAGCCGTCTGAAAATCGGCTACACGGCCGGCGAGGCGATCGGCCCGGAGATTTTCAGGTTTTATCGCTCGCTCGGCATCAACCTGAAACAGCTCTACGGCCAGACGGAAGCAACCGTCTATATCACCATGCAGCCCGACGGTGAGATCTTCGCCGATACCGTTGGGCCGCCCGCGCCGGGCGTCGATATCCGCATTGCTGACAGCGGCGAGGTGATGTTCCGCAGTCCCGGCGTTTTCTTGCGCTATCACAAGAACGACGATGCCACCGCCGCCACCAAGACGGAGGACGGATGGGTGCACAGCGGCGATGCGGGCTTCTTCGACGGCAACGGTCATCTCGTCATCATTGATCGCGCCAAGGATGTCGGCCGGCTGACCAGCGGCGCGTTGTTCGCGCCGAAATACCTGGAAAACAAGATCAAGTTTTTCCCAGAGATCAAGGAGGCCGTTGCGTTCGGGCACGATCGCGAGTCCGCAACCATGTTCATCAACATCGATCTCGTGTCGGTCGGGAATTGGGCCGAGCGCAACAATGTGCTTTACGCCAGCTATCAGGAACTCGCGAGCCATCCCGACGTCTACACCATGATCGAGCGGCGGGTGGACGAACTCAATCGGCAGCTCGCACGCGAGCCGAAAATGGCAGCGTCGCAGATCCGCCGTTTCCTGGTTCTGCCGAAAGAACTCGATGCCGACGACGGGGAACTCACCCGCACCCAAAAGGTGCGCCGCTCGTTCATCGCGGATCGCTACGGGCCGCTGATCAACGCGCTCTACGACGGCTCGAAGGATTGTCATATCCGAACGGAAGTCACCTTCGAGGACGGTCGCAAAGGCATCATCGAAGCCGACGTGCGGATCGTCGATATGCCGGTGCACACCGCCGAGGATACTGTGCTGAGGGAGGCTGCCGAATGAAGGCAGACGTTGCAGCGTTGGATCAACCCGCTGCACGTCCAGCGGCTGCCGAACGGGAAACCCTGCTGTCCGTCGCCAACGTATCGCTGTCGTTCGGCGGCGTGAAAGCCATCCAGGATGTGTCGTTCGACATTCGCAAAGGCGAAATCCGCGCCATCATCGGCCCCAACGGCGCTGGCAAGACGTCGATGCTCAACGTCATCAACGGCTTCTACCATCCGCAACATGGCACGATCACTTATAAGGGCCGGAAGCGGCAGCAGATGCGGCCCTACATCGCCGCCAGCCAGTGCATCGCGCGCACATTCCAGAACGTAGCGCTGTTCAAGGGCATGTCGACGCTCGACAACATCATGACCGGCCGCACTTTGAAAATGCACCGGGGGATACTCTCGCAGGCGCTCTACTGGGGTTTGGCGCAACGCGAGGAAATCACGCATCGCGAGGTGGTCGAGCGGATCATCGATTTTCTCGAGATCCAGCACATCCGCAAAACACCCGTCGGCAAGCTGCCGTATGGCCTGCAGAAGCGCGTCGAACTCGGCCGCGCGCTGGCAACGGAACCGGAACTGCTGCTGCTGGATGAACCGATGGCGGGCATGAACCTGGAAGAAAAGCAGGACATGAGCCGCTTCATCATCGACGTCAACGAACAGCTCGGCACGACCATCGCGTTGATCGAGCACGACATGGGCGTCGTGATGGACCTGTCGGATCGCGTGGTGGTGCTCGACTACGGCAAGAAGATCGCCGATGGCACGCCGGATGACGTGCAGAAAGATCCCAATGTCATTGCCGCATATCTGGGAGTGGCACATTGACGACAAGCGTGTTCGCAAGCATCCCCTCACCCCAACCCTCTCCCGTCCGGAGAGAGGGAGACCGTAGTGCCGTCGACAGAGTGCGCCGCGAAACGCGCTGGGATGGCCTGAAATTTCCGCTGCCAATGTCTTGCCCAGAGCTCGGCGATGCGCGCGTCAGAAATTCGTTTTGCGATTTGCAGCACGCGCTGCCTCCACGCTCCACCGTCATGCCCGCGCAGGTGTTCGGTCCCGGCGGATTGGTTGGACCGAACACGAAGGCGGGAATGACGGACGGTGATGTCCGGAATTGCTGTCGTCGAGCCAGCGGCGTCGGACACAGCGAAACAGCGAGGCTTGTCCATGGCTAGCCTCGGTCCATTTCTCGAAGTGCTGATCGGCGGACTGCTGGCTGGCGTGCTCTATTCGCTCGTCGCGCTGGGGTTTGTGCTGATTTACAAGGCGTCGGGCGTTTTCAATTTCGCCCAGGGCGCAATGGTGCTCTTGGCAGGCTTGGCGCTCGTGCGATCGCTCGATCTGCTGGTCGCACAAGGTTTGCCGTTCGGCATCGCGGTGGTCGGCGCGCTGCTGTTTTCCGGCGGCATCATGGCGATCACGGCTTGGTTGATCCAGCGCTATGTGCTCGGGCCGCTGGTCAATCAGAACGAATTGACGCTGTTCATGTCTACTATCGGCGCGACCTTCATTATCGAAGGCGCTGCGCAGAAGCTTTTCGGCTCCGACGTCTATCCGCTGACGCTGTACCCTACCGACGCATGGATTCTGCTGGAGGAGATGTTTCCCGGCGGAATCCTCATCAGCAAGCTCGATGTCTGGGGTGGGTTGATTGCCGGCATTCTCGTTGCGGTGCTGGCGATGTTCTTCCAATGGACCAAGACGGGCCGCGCGTTGCGCGCCGTCGCCGATGATCATGCGGCGGCGCAATCCGTCGGCATCCCCATCAGCTGGATTTGGTTCGTGGTGTGGTTGGTGGCGGGCCTTGTGGCGCTGGTGGCGGCGACCGTGTGGGGCACCAAGCTCGGCGTCCAATTCTCAATCGTATTTCTGGCGCTAAAGGCGCTGCCGGTGCTGATCATCGGCGGGTTCACGTCCATTCCCGGCGCCATCGTTGGCGGCCTCATCGTCGGCGCGGGCGAGAAGATCGCGGAAATCTATCTCGGCCCGCTCATCGGCGGCGGCATCGAATATTGGTTCGCTTACGTGCTGGCTTTGGCGGTTCTTATGGTGCGGCCGCAGGGTCTTTTCGGCGAACGCATCATCGAGCGTATCTGACGGAGGCATCGTCCAGTGTTCTATCGCGAGGCGGGCCAGTTCAAAACGTCCTACGCAGCCGATATGGCGATCTTCCCGATCCGCCAGGATCGGATCGCGCTTTATCTATTTCTGGCTTTTTGCTTCATCGGCGTGCCGCTTCTGGCCGCGCTCAAAGTCGGCCCATTCGGCCACGATTATATTTTCAAAGCGATCCTGATTCCATTTCTGATCCTTTCACTCGCAGCAATCGGTCTGAATATCCTCATCGGCTATTGCGGGCAGATTTCACTCGGTGCCGGCGCGTTCATGGCTATCGGTGCATATGCCGCCTATAATTTCTCGCTCCGCATTCCGGACATGCCGCTGCTGTTTTCCATCCTTCTCGGCGGTGGTGTGTCGGCGCTGGTCGGTATTTTGTTCGGCATTCCGAGTCTGAGGATCAAAGGGCTTTATCTCGCCGTCGCGACTCTGGCTGCGCAGTTCTTTTTCGATTGGCTGTTCCTGCGCGTGAAGTGGTTCACCAATTACACGCCATCCGGATCGGTCAATGCGCCTCAGCTCAATTTCTTCGGCTGGAACGTCAGTTCGCCGGTCGATCGCTATCTGTTGGCGCTGGCTTTCGTCACGGTATTCGCGCTGATTGCCAAAAACCTGGTGCGCGGCAATATCGGGCGTCAGTGGATGGCCATTCGCGATATGGATATCGCGGCCGAACTTATGGGCATTCGGCCGCTTTACGCCAAGCTGACAGCGTTTGCGATTTCCTCGTTCATGATCGGTGTCGCGGGCGCGCTGTGGGCGTTCGTACATCTGGGCTCGTGGGAGCCGCTGGCCTTCAATATCGACCGCTCGTTCCAATTGCTGTTCATGGTCATCATCGGCGGGCTCGGCTCGATCCTCGGCAGTTTCCTCGGCGCGGCTTTCATTCTCATCCTGCCGATCTTCCTCGATCAGGCGCCCCACGCGCTCGGATTGTCGATGTCGGTGGAGACAGTCTCGCACCTCGTTTTCATCATCACCGGCGCGCTGATCTGCATCCTGTTGATCGTGGAGCCGCACGGCTTCGCGCGGCTGTGGGCGATCACCAAGGAGAAGCTACGCCTTTGGCCGTTCCCATATTAGCGACGGCCGTACCGGAAAGCTTTGGTCGGCAACTGCGGAGCGGCAGACCGAAGCCACAACAATCAAAAAGGCCCGCGCGTATGGGTTCGGCTGCAGTCGGGCTCGAACAATGGAGGAAACAGGTTATGGCTCGCAAGAGTTGGGTTCTGGCCGCGACGGCGGTCATAGCTGCGCCGGTTTTGCTGTCCGCAGTGCCGGCACTGGCGCAGAACGAGCAGTTCGTCCCGAGGCTGGTCTATCGCACAGGCGCGTATGCGCCGAACGGCATTCCGTTCGCCAACGGTGCCGCCGATTATCTGACGCTTCTCAACGAACGCGACGGCGGCATCAACGGCGTCAAGATCATTATGGAAGAATGCGAAACCGGCTACGCCACCGACAAGGGCGTGGAATGCTACGAGCGTCTGAAGGGCAAGGGCCCGACCGGGGCGGCTTACTTCTCGCCGCTGTCGACCGGCATCACATTCGCGCTGACCGAGAAAGTGCCGGGCGATAAAATTCCGCTGCTGACGCTTGGTTATGGGCGTTCGGACAGCCGCAACGGTGCGGTGTTCCCGTGGAACTTCATCGCGCTCGGCAGCTATTGGACCGCGGCCGATGTCGCCATCCAGCATGTCGCCAAGGAGCTCGGCGGGTTCGATCAGCTCAAGGGCAAGAAGATCAGCCTCGTCTATCACGACAGCCCCTATGGCAAGGAGCCGATCCCGGCGCTGGAAGCGCGCGCCAAAAAGGACGGCTTCAATCTGAAACTGATCCCGGTCACGCATCCGGGCGTCGAGCAGAAGTCGCAATGGCTGTCGATCCGCCAGGATCGCCCGGACTACGTGCTTCTGTGGGGCTGGGGCGTGATGAACTCCACCTCGATCAAGGAAGCCGCTGCCGTTGCATATCCGCGTGACAAGATCATTGGCGTGTGGTGGTCGGGCGCTGAGCCTGATGTCATCCCTGCGGGTGATCAGGCCAAGGGCTACAAGGCGCTCCTGTTGCAGCATCCGGCTGGCAAGTTCGGCGTGCACGCGGATATCGAGAAGCACGTGTTCGCGAAGGGCCAGGGCGTCGGCAAGGATACTTTCGCGCAGGTTCTCTACAATCGCGGACTGATCGACTCGCTGATCGGCGCGGAGGCGATCCGCACCGCGCAGGGCAAGTTCGGCAACAAGCCGCTGACGGGCGAGCAGGTCCGCTGGGGCTTCGAAAACCTGAACCTCACCGCTGAGCGCATCAAGGAGCTGGGGTTCGAGGGCATGCTGGAGCCGATCAAGCTGTCCTGCGCTGACCATCAGGGGGCGGACAAGGCCCGCCTGCATCAGTGGGACGGTAAGGAGTGGAAGATCATCTCTGATTACTACACCGCGGACCGCTCGGTTGTGGATCCGCTGGTGAAGGACGTTTCGGAGAAGTACGCCGCTGAGAAGAACATCACACCGCGGGACTGCTCGAAAGAGAGCTGATCGCGGTTTGATGCCTCGCTCCTTGTGAGAGAGGCAGGGTGTCAGCGTCACGCCGGGGAACAATTGGGGGACGTTGGCGCTGACACCACGCATTGCGTTTGCATAATCTCGACGGAGCCTTTGGCATGAGCAGCACAAACCTCGCCGCGAAGGCCGAATTGCAACCAGCGGCCACGATCCTCTCGGTCAACAACATCGAGGTGATCTACGACCATGTGATCCTGGTGCTGAAGGGTGTGTCGCTGAAAGTGCCGGAAGGGGGCATCGTCGCCATTCTCGGCGCCAACGGTGCGGGAAAATCGACGACGCTGAAGGCGATCTCGAACCTGCTGAAATCCGAGCGCGGTGAGGTCACCAAGGGCACGATAGCCTTCAAGGGAGAGCGTGTTGATCGGCTGACCCCGAACGATCTGGTGCGTCGCGGTTGTATCCAGGTGATGGAGGGCCGCCACTGTTTCGGCCATCTGACGGTTGAGGAAAATCTTCTGACCGGCGCCTTCACGCGCCGTGACGGCCATGCTGCTGTCATGCAGGATCTGGAGAAGGTCTATACGTATTTTCCACGCCTCAAGCAGCGGCGCAGCAGTCAGGCCGGCTACACATCTGGCGGTGAGCAGCAGATGACCGCGATCGGCCGGGCGCTGATGTCACGGCCAAAGATGATCCTGCTCGATGAACCGTCGATGGGGCTGGCGCCGCAGATCGTCGAGGAGATCTTCTCGATCGTCGATGGCCTCAACCGCAACGAGGGCGTGAGTTTCCTGCTGGCCGAGCAGAATACCAACATCGCGCTGCGCTATTCCACCTACGGCTACATCCTGGAGAATGGCCGCGTGGTGATGGACGGCGAGGCCCGCGATTTGCGCGAAAACGAGGACGTGAAAGAGTTCTACCTCGGGATCGGTGGCGCGGATCGCAAAAGCTTCCGCGACGGCAAATCCTACAAGCGCCGGAAACGCTGGCTGGCGTAACGCCTGCGGACCAGCGCCTTTACGCGGTCATCATCATTGCGGCGATCCATTGAAGAGTTTAACGGCGGCCGATGACAGCGCGCCGGTGATGATGCACGGCAGACCGATGGCAACCTGACCGGCCGCGCTGGCAACCACGCAACCAACGGCGATGGCCGTGCTGCCCCAATACGCTGCCGTCGACCACGCATTGTTCGGCTGCGGGCCCTTTCGCTTCAATTCTTCGATCGCGGCCAGGGCTTCCTTGCGGATCTTGCCGGTCTCGAACGTTTCCGCCGCTTCGACGATTTCCTTCAGTTCCGCGCGCACGTGCTTGTCATGGCTGGACAGCCGCTGTTCGTCGCGCAGCAGATCGAGCAGACCCTTGTCGCGCGATGCGTTGTTCGCCAGCGTCCATTTGGAAATGCTGCCGACGGTCAGCTTGTTGACGTCGGCCTTGTCGCTCGACCAGCGCAGCGCGGTGACGATGCGGCGAACCGGTTCGTGCGAACCGGTGGCGAAATAGTAGCCCCACAGCGTGTCGACCGCGGCGGGTCCGGACTCGAGCGGGAGTTCGTGCAGCAGTTTGGCCTTGCCGTGAAGGTAGCTGTCGATCAGCGTCTTGCGCGCGGGCATGCGCTCGACGAACTGGCCCATCAGATCCTTCCAATCCGGCCGGCCGGAATAGGCAATGGCCTTGATGATCGCGCTCTGGTCTTCAGGCGGCATCGGAAACATGCCGGTCACCAGCTTCTTGGCGTCTTTTGGATTGCTCGCAATCACGCCCGCCATGAAGCCGACGTAGATGCCGGACGCGTCGCTATCCCGGAACAGGCCGAGCTGGCTCATCGATTTCACCGCTTGCGGCAAGTGCTTGGGCTGCGGTTCGAGGCGATAGCTGTCGATCCATTTCAGGATCTGTTCGTGCGTGCCGAATGGTCTGCGCGGGTCACCTTGCGGTGAGGCCAGCGACGTCATCTGTGCGCTCACCGTCGGCACGAGCACAAAGGTCAGGAGAAGGCCGAGCAGGCCAGCGTGGACAAAACGCATGAACAGACGTCCCCAGGAATGCAAAGCAATTCCCGCCCCAATCGATATGCGCGCCACACGCATGGCGGCACACAACCAGCCGCTCGCGTCGATTTCATGGCAGCATCGACAACTTATTTGGCGGCCAGTGTTTTCTGGAATTGGTCGAAGTTTGGGCTGGGCTTGCCAAAAAATCGAGCAAAGCGCTTTGCGATTGCGCACTATCGATATATCTACGCCGCCGCACTGACGGTTTTTTGACCGTTTCCTTGACCAAGCACGCGTCGTGGATTGCGCCAAGCCGCCGCCCCGACACTGCGCAACCGCGATGGATGGACCGGGATGTTGTTGGACGAGAAGCTGGAGCCGATATTTGCAGATGTACTCCGGCGCAATCCTGGAGAGGAAGAGTTTCATCAGTCGGTGCGCGAGGTGCTGGGCAGCCTCGGCGCCGTCATCGCCAAGACGCCGTCGTATGCGGAAGGAGCGCTGATCGAGCGGCTCTGCGAGCCGGAGCGCCAGATCATTTTCCGTGTGCCCTGGATCGACGACAACAACCGCGTCCAGATCAATCGCGGTTTTCGCGTGCAGTTCAATTCCGCGCTCGGGCCTTACAAGGGCGGTTTGCGGTTTCACCCCACGGTTTACCTGGGCACGATCAAGTTTCTCGGCTTCGAGCAGACATTCAAGAACGCGCTGACCGGCATGCCCATCGGCGGCGGCAAGGGTGGTTCCGACTTCGATCCCAAAGGGCGGTCGGACGCGGAGATCATGCGCTTCTGCCAGTCGTTCATGACGGAGCTCTGGCGCCATCTCGGCGAATACACCGATGTCCCTGCCGGCGATATGGGCGTTGGCCAGCGCGAAATCGGTTTCATGTTCGGCCAGTACAAGCGGATCACCAATCGCTACGAGTCTGGCGTTCTCACCGGCAAGGGGCTGGCCTGGGGCGGATCGCGTGTGCGTACCGAGGCAACAGGCTACGGCGCGACCTATTTCGTTGAGCGCATGTTGCGCACGCGCGGGATGGATTTCGACGGCAAGAAGGTCGTGGTCTCCGGCACGGGCAATGTGGCCATCTACACCATGGAGAAGATCAAGGAACTCGGGGGGCGCATCATCGCCTGCTCGGATTCCAACGGTTATGTCGTAGAGGAAAGCGGCATCAACCTGGATCTCCTGAAGGACGTGAAGGAACGCCAGCGCGGACGCGTCAAGGATTATGCTGCCGCGCGTGGTGCGGGCGCGATCTATGTCGAAAAGGGCCGGGTGTGGGATGTTCCGGCGGATATCGCCATGCCGTCCGCCACACAGAACGAGCTCAACGGTCAGGATGCCAAGAAGCTCGTGAAGAACGGCGTGGTCGCGGTGGGCGAGGGCGCTAATATGCCGTCGACGCCGGATGCCGTGCGCATCTTCCAGGAAGCCAATGTGCTGTTCGGGCCGGGCAAGGCTGCGAATGCGGGTGGCGTGGCAACCAGCGCACTGGAAATGCAGCAGAACGCGTCGCGCGATTCCTGGAGCTTCGACGCGACCGAGGAGCGGCTTGCTGCCATCATGCGCGATATTCACGATCGCTGCGCGGAAACGGCAGAGGAATACGGCTCGCCGGGCAACTATGTTCTGGGCGCCAACATCGTCGGCTTTACGCGCGTCGCTGAAGCCATGCGCGCACTTGGGGTGATCTGAGACTGTCCTGATATGGGTTTCCGGGCGTTGGCGCTTGATGAGCGCTGCGCTCCGGTCTCCCGATCAGGGCCTCAAATCAAGGTCGGCGAAAGCTGACAACCTGACCTGCCGAGGCCGTGGCATCGTAGGCAAAACCCAGTCGATGAATGTTGCCGAAGATGTCCTGCATACCTGACAGGCCGTACGCCTGCGGGTGCAGTTCGATGATGAGTTTCTCGATTGTGCCCAGCGTTGCCGCCTGGAAGAGTTCCAGCTCGCCGCCTTCGATGTCGATCACCAGCACTTTCGGCGCATAGCGATTGATAATGTCGGCAAGGTCGACCGTTTTGACCTCGACGATGGAGGTCGGCGGCGCGCCTTCCGGCGAGAGGGAACTCGTCGGCACCTGCGCGCGACAATAGAATTTGACGCTTGGTGTGGCCGGATTCGGCAGCACCACCGCATTTATGACGGTGACATCGGTCACACCGTTCAACGCATGCACGCGTTGGATGTACGGGATGAGCAGTGGGTTCGCCTCAACGGCGATGATCGCGCCCGCGCGCGTATGCTTGCGCACGAAAGTCGAGATGAAGCCGAGGCATGCGCCCAGTTCCAGCACCACTTCTCCGGGCGTAATCAGCTTGCGGACCGCCTCGCGTTCAGGCTGTTCGAACGTCCGTTTTGCTAGCAGGCGTTCCAGATCGACGGTCATGATCGATCGGTCTATCGGCAGACGAACGCTCGCGATCGTGGCTTGTCCAATTGCCCGATTGCCAAGCACCAACAGGTCACGCACTGGTTGCATTCAAGACGTTCCGAAATAGCGGCCTTCAATGTATCCGACGGCTCGCCCAAAATGCTGCGCCGAACGATCGGACTCGAATTTGGCGAGCGCGATAATGCCTTTGACGGCCTGTTCCAAGGCCGCGCCAGCGAAGCTGAATTTGACGCCGTGCTTGCGGCTGAAGTAAGCGCGAGATCGACCGTAGTGCCGGTACTTCATAAATTTCTGGCGTGCCGAGAGCTTCGCACCAGTGCCCGGCTGATGGAACAGTTTCGCACTGGCAACACGCACCAGTTGCCCGCGTTCGGCGAAGCGACGGCTGAGATCTTCGTCTTCGAAATAGAGGAAGAAGCCTTCGTCAAATCCGCCGATGTCATCGAAGTCGCGCTTGCGGCAGAGCAGGCCCGCGCCGCTGAGGAACTCGCCCCTGGCGCAGTCGATCACGACGTCATGCAGGGCGTCACCGTGAGCTGCAGAAATCTCGGAATTTTTGAACTGGTGTGGACCGACGGCAGATATGCCCGGATTGGCAGCCAAGGTATCGACCATCGCTTCGAGCGCGCTTGATGCAAGCTGCGCATCGGGATTCAGGAACAGCAGAAATTCAGAAGTCGCTATTTGGGCGCCTTGATTGCAGGCGGTTCCGAAGCCCTTGTTCTTGTGGTTCCTGACAACCTTGCAATTCAACCTTTCGCCGGCCAGCACCGATCCGTCTGTGCTGGCATTGTCGACGAGAATCCATTCAGCGGCATCACGGGCGGACTGAAACGCCTGCTGAAGGCAGTGGGCACTATTGAAGCTGACGACGATCACGCTCACGGGCAGCTTCGCCATCCCGATGCTCTCGGTTGCAGAGTGATCAGGATGGCGCGCAGCAGTCATCTCACCAACCGTGAGCCTCGCAGCGAGGCCGATTACGACGTCGGCTTCCCGTTAGCGCATTGTCGCTAGGCTGTCACTATCCGCTCACATTGTAAGCGGCCAGCGCGGCCATGTTCAGGATGTCGCTGTCCTTTGAGCCGATCGGGCAGATCTGGACCGACCCGTTCAGGCCGACGAGGATCGGGCCGATCACGGTCGCTCCGCCCAGCTCTTTCAGCATTTTGGTGGAGATCGAAGCTGAGTGGAACGCCGGCATGACCAGCACGTTGGCGACGTCGGACAGCCGGCAGAACGGATAGATCTTCTGCAGGTTGCGATTGAGCGCCACGTCGGCGGCCATCTCTCCGTCGTACTCGAAATCGACGCCTTCTGAATCGAGGATCTGGACCGCCTCGATCACCCGATCGGAACGCTCGCCGCGCGGTTCGCCGAACGTCGAGTAAGCCAGCATTGCAACGCGGGGCTCCAGTCCCAGACGGCGGGCAACCTGTGCCGCCGCCTTGGCGATTTCCGATAGTTCACGTGCGTTGGGCATGTCGTGCACGCTGGTGTCGGCAACCACGACTGCGCGCCCGCGGCTCAGCGCGATCGATACGCCGATCGGACGCTGGCCGGGTTTGGGATCAAGAACGCGGCGCACATCATTATAGGCCACGGACCAGTTGCGGGTGACGCCGGTGACGAGACCGTCGGCATGCCCCATGGCCACCATGCATGCGGAGAACACGTTGCGGTCGTTGTTCACCAGGCGCGTGCAGTCGCGCATCAGGTAGCCATGGCGCTGCATGCGGCTGTAGAGGAATTCCGCGTAGGCTTGGCGGTTTTCATCGAGGCTGGTGTCGTGCAGCTCGATCGCGTCGGTCAGTTCGATGCCGGCCTGCGCGAACGCATCCAATATTGGCTGACGACGGCCAATCAGGACGGGCTTTCCAAGACCGGCATTATAGAACGCGTTGGCGGCACGCACGACCTGGGTCTGTTCGCCCTCGGCGAAAATGATCCGCTTCGGCTCGGCGCGAACCTGGCTGAAGATGCTGGTCAACCAGCCAGCCACGGGATCAAGACGCCCGGACAGATGCCCTTTGTAGCGATCGATATCGACAATCGGCTTGCGCGCGACGCCGGATTCCATGGCGGCCTTGGCGACGGCAAGTGGGACGTGGCAGATCAGGCGCGGGTCGAACGGCGCAGGGATGATGTACTCCGGCCCGTATTTCACTTGGCGGCCGTGGAATGCGGCGGCGACCTGATCCGGCACATCCTGGCGCGCGAGATCCGCCAGCGCCTTGGCCGCGGCGATTTTCATGGCGTCGTTGATGGTCGACGCGCGCACGTCCAGCGCGCCACGGAAGATGAACGGAAATCCGAGCACGTTGTTGATCTGGTTTGGATAGTCCGAACGTCCAGTGGCCATGATGGCATCCTCGCGGATGGCGTGGACTTCTTCCGGCGTGATTTCCGGGTCCGGATTGGCCATGGCGAAGATGATCGGGTTCGGTGCCATCGAGCCGATCATGTCGGCGGTGAACGCGCCCTTAGCGGAAAGGCCGAACACGGCATCGGCGCCCTTCATGGCATCGGCCAGCGTGCGCGCCTTGGTCTTGGCGGCGTAGGCCGACTTCCACTGGTTCATGCCTTCCTTGCGGCCCTGGTAGATGACGCCCTTGGTATCGCAGAAGATCACGTTCTCCTTGGGCATACCCATGGAGGTCAGCAGGTCGAGGCAGGCGATGCCGGCCGCGCCGGCGCCGTTGACGACCAGCTTGAAATCCTTGATGTCGCGGCCGGTGATATGCAGCGCGTTGATCAGGCCTGCAGCAGCGATGATCGCGGTGCCGTGCTGATCATCGTGAAAAACGGGGATCGGCATCAGCTCGCGCAGCTTCTCCTCGATGATGAAGCAGTCCGGCGCCTTGATGTCTTCCAGGTTGATGCCGCCGAACGTCGGGCCGAGGTAACGCACGCAGTTGATGAACGCGTCGACGTCCTGGGTATCGACCAGCACGTCGGTGGCGTCGATGTCGGCGAAGCGCTTGAACAAAGCGCCCTTGCCTTCCATCACCGGCTTTGCCGCCAGTGCGCCGCGGTTGCCGAGCCCTAGGATCGCCGTGCCGTTAGAGACTACGGCAACCAGGTTGCCTTTGTTGGTATAGTCGTAGGCGAGTGCCGGATCCTCCGCGATCGCGAGCACTGGAACGGCCACGCCGGGTGAGTAGGCGAGAGACAGATCCCGCTGTGTTGTCAAAGGCTTGGTCGGCGTAATTTCCAGTTTTCCAGGTTTACCCTGAGCGTGGAACTGGAGTGCTTCCTGCTCGGTGAAGCGTGCTTCTGCGAATTTCGGAGCCATGGGTCTGACAATTTCCCCCTACTTTGGTTGAGGGCAGCATATGACGTTCTTCTACGTGGGGACAACGGCGCCGTTTGCTTCGGCTGAATTTTGACACCAGCGCCGGACGGGATATGTGGTTGCGGCAAGGCTAACGGCTGAAGGGGGATAAGCACCACGTGTCGTCGCGATCGCAGACCAAAACCGCTGCTGCATCGGTCTCCGAGCAGGATGCCGACACCCCTGCGCGCGCGGCTGAACGTACGCCGATCGCTGATGCAACGCCGTCGATGGCGCAATTCCTTGAAATCAAGGCGGCCAATCCCGACAGCCTGCTCTGGTACCGGATGGGCGACTTCTACGAACTGTTTTTCGACGACGCGATAAAGGCGTCGCAGGCGCTCGGCATCGTTCTGACTAAGCGCGGCAAGCATCTGGGCCAGGACATCCCGATGTGCGGGGTGCCGGTGCATCGCGCGGATGAGTATCTGCAACGCCTGATCCGCCAGGGGCATCGGGTCGCCGTTTGCGAGCAGCTCGAAGACCCGGCCGAGGCGCGCAAGCGGGGCTCAAAAGCCGTCGTAAAGCGTGACGTCGTGCGGCTGGTGACGCCGGGCACGCTGACTGAGGATGCGCTGCTCGATGCCAAGGCGCGCAACTATCTGACGGCGGTGCACGTGACACCTGGTACAGGCGTCGCTGATGCGGCCATGGCTTTGGCGTCGCTCGATATTTCCACCGGCGAGTTCGAGATCGGCGCGGTTTCGGCGGCCGATTTCCCCGGCGAGTTGGTGCGCCTGCAGCCAAGCGAGGTTTTAGCCGGAGACGCTTTGCTGGCTGATCCGCAAACCCGCCGCTGGATCGAGAACGTCGGTGCCGCAGCGACGCCGATGGCGACCGCGATGTTCGACAGTATGGCGGGTGAGCGGGCGCTGAAATCGCAGCTTGGCGTTGCCGATCTGGCTGCGTTCGGCGAGTTCTCGCGCGCTGAGATGGCGGCTGCCGCGGCGCTGCTGAAATATGTCGAGCTGACCCAGATCGGACGTCAGCCGGTGGTCGGCCCGCCGCGTCGATCGGGCAGTGGCGCCAGCATGACCATCGACGCGGCGACGCGGGCGAGCCTGGAGATCGTGCGCGCGACGTCGGGCGGCCGCCAGGGCAGTCTGCTCGACGCCATCGATCGGACGGTGACAGGGCCGGGCGCGCGCGAGCTGGCTGCGCGTTTGGCCTCACCTCTTTGCAATCCCGCGACGATCGCAGCGCGGCTCGATGCCGTTGGCTATCTGGTCGACAGCGATATGCTGCGCGATGACATCCGCGCCTCGCTGAAGGCCGTGCCGGACGTGGCGCGGTCGGTATCGCGGCTGGCGCTGCAGCGCGGCGGTCCCAACGACCTAGGTGCCATTCGTGACGGGCTAGGTGCTGCGGCGGTTCTTGGCGAACTGCTGGTGCGCGCGGGCCAGCGGCGCGATCTGCCGGAAGACCTGTCCAGCTTACTGACGCGTCTGTCGGCGCAGGGCGCGACCGATCTGGCAAAATCTCTGCAGGCCGCTCTGGTCGATGCACCGCCGCCACACCGCCGCGATGGCGGGTTCGTGCGCGAGGGCTATCGCGCCGATCTCGACGAGGCGCGCCGCCTGAAGGAGGACAGCCGTCAGGTGATGGCTCAATTGGAGGCGCGTTACGTCGCCGATACCGGCATCAAATCGCTGAAAATCCGGCACAATAACGTGCTCGGATATTACATCGAGGTCTCGGCGAGTGCCGCCGGACCGTTGATGGCCGAATCCTTTTCGGATCAGTTCCGCCATCGACAGACGCTGGCGAATGCCGTGCGGTTCACGACACAGGAGTTGGGCGAAACCGAAGGACGCATTGCTTCAGCGGCCGAGCGTGCACTGGCCATCGAACAGGAGGTGTTCGTCGAACTGGCGCGGGCCATCGGCGGTCTGGAGCGTGAGCTCGGCGGCATCGCGGCGGCGCTGGCGGAATTGGACTGCTTCGCGGGGCTGGCGCAGCTTGCGTTCGATGAGGGCTATACGCGGCCTGTGATCAGCAGCGGGCAGGAGTTCGAAATTCGCGGCGGCCGGCATCCGGTCGTTGAGCAGGCACTGCGGCGGGCCAAGGCATCCCCCTTCATCGAGAACGATTGCCTGCTGGGTGGCAACGGCTCGGCGGGCGACGACGAAGCCGCAGGTCGCATATGGCTGGTGACCGGCCCGAACATGGCCGGTAAATCGACCTTTTTGCGCCAGAACGCCCTGATCGCGCTGATGGCGCAGGTCGGCTCTTACGTCCCCGCGCGCGAGGTGCACATCGGCGTCATCGATCGGCTGTTCTCGCGCGTCGGCGCGGCTGATGATCTGGCGCGCGGGCGTTCCACCTTCATGGTCGAGATGGTCGAGACCGCTGGTATCCTCAATCAGGCGACGGACCGCTCGCTGGTCATCCTGGATGAAATCGGTCGCGGCACAGCGACGTTTGACGGCCTGTCGATCGCCTGGGCGGCGGTTGAATACCTGCATGACGTCAGCCGCTGCCGCGCGCTGTTCGCGACCCACTATCATGAGTTAACAGTGCTGTCCGGCCGCCTGGACAACCTCGCCAACGTCACCATGGACGTGAAGGAATGGCAGGACGAAATCGTGTTCCTGCACAAGGTGAAGGCGGGCGCTGCCGATCGGTCCTATGGCATCCAGGTCGCCAAGCTGGCCGGATTGCCGGGGCCGGTGGTCAAGCGCGCACGCGAGGTGCTGGCAAAGCTCGAAAAGGCTGATCGGCGCGGAGGGGCGTCTGCCGGGTCGCTCTCAGACCTGCCGTTGTTCGCTCACGAACCGCCCGCGGCCGAGATGCAGCCCTCTGGCCCGACCGAGACCGAAATCGCACTTGACGGGCTCAATCCAGACGAGCTCAGTCCGCGGGCCGCGCTCGAGGCGCTCTACCATCTCAAGGCGTTACGCGGTAAATCGCGTCTAAACTAGACTGTGCAGCCTTCGGCGAGTTGATGGACATTCCGACACCGGCCACGGCCCCGTACTTCGATCCGCAGATCGCGCGGCAGGATCTCACCCGCATTGCCACCGAGGCTGGCGGTGTCGCGGAAGGGCGTCCTGCTGTCATCGAGTATTGCAAGGCCCTGATGCGCGAGGCCCGCGCGATGGCCGAGGCGCAACTTAATCTCGACGGCAATGGCCGCCGTTGCGCCGAAGGGCTGTCGCTGTTTCAGGACGAACTGATCCGCCTGATCTACGACTACACGGTGGCGCACGCCTATCGCGCTACCAACCCGTCGGATGCAGAGCGTATGGCGATCGTGGCCACGGGCGGCTACGGGCGCGGGCTGATGGCGCCTGGTTCCGACATCGATCTGCTGTTCCTGCTGCCCTACAAGCAGACGCCATGGGGCGAGAGCGTCGCTGAATACATGCTCTATGTCCTGTGGGATCTGGGGCTGAAAGTTGGCCACGCGACGCGCACTGTCGATCAATGCCTCAAGCTGGCGCTGGGTGATTTCACCATCATGACCGCGCTGCTCGACGTGCGGCTGATCCACGGCGACGCCAGCCTGTTCGCTGACCTGGAACGCCGGTTCCGCACCGACGTGGTGGCGATTTCGGGACGCGCTTTCGTCGATGCCAAGATGACGGAGCGCGATGAACGCCATCGCCGTTCGGGCCAGAGCCGCTATCTGGTCGAACCGAACGTCAAAGATGGCAAGGGCGGGTTGCGCGACCTGCACACGCTGCATTGGCTGGCCAAGTTCTTTCACGATCATGATCTCAGCCAGGACGGCGCCAGCAGCGCATTCACGCCGGCTGAAGTGGCGACCTTCCGGCGCAGCGAGAGTTTCCTATGGAGTGTGCGCTGCCATCTGCACTTCCTGACCGGCCGGGCCGAGGAGCGCTTGAGCTTCGATCTGCAGGCCCCGATGGCGGAGCGGCTGGGTTACCGCACCCACGGTGGGCTGCGCAGCGTCGAACGCTTCATGAAGCACTACTTCCTTGTCGCGAAGGATGTTGGCGATCTGACCACCATTTTGTGCTCTGCGCTGGAGATACAGCAGCTCAAGTCGGCGCCGCGCCTCAATGATCTGCTCAATCCGGTGAGTTGGGCGACGCGGCGGCGCATCCGGCGCACGACCGATTTTCGCATCGACAACGAGCGTCTCAACGTTTCTGACGCGGACGCGTTCAAGCGCAATCCTGTCAATCTCATCCGTTTCTTCGCGATTGCTGAGGAAACCGATAGCTTTTTTCATCCCTCCGCCGTGCGCCTGATCCGCAGTTCGTTGCGGCTGATCGACGATAAGCTGAGAGCAGATCCTGAAGCCAATCGCATATTCCTGTCGCTGCTGACGTCGCAGAAGAATCCCGAACCAACGCTCCGGCGCATGAACGAAGCTGGTGTGCTCGGCCGATTTATCCCGGAATTCGGACGCGTCGTGGCGATGACCCAGTTCAATATGTACCACCACTTCACGGTGGACGAGCATCTGCTACGCACGGTCGGGCAGTTGAAGGCGATCGAACAGGGAAAGCTGGCCGATACGCTGCCTCTATCGACGGAGATCGTGCCGTCGATCCAGAACCGCCGCGCGCTGTATGTTGCAGCGTTCCTGCACGACATCGGCAAGGGCCGCGTCGAGGATCACTCCGAGGTCGGGGAGCGGATCGCGCGCGAGCTGTGTCCACGGTTCGGCCTGACGCCGGCGGAGACGGAAACGGTCGCCTGGCTCGTTCAAAATCATCTCGTGATGAGCAACATCGCGCAGAGCCGAGATCTCGCCGATCCCAAGACAATCCGTGACTTCGCCGAAATCGTGCAGAGCCCGGAGCGGTTGAAACTGTTGTTGCTGCTGACCGTGGCGGATATCCGCGCAGTCGGCCCTGGCACCTGGAACGGCTGGAAGGGCCAGCTTCTGCGGCAGCTCTATTGGGAGACCGAGCCGCTTGTCGCTGGCGGTCATACGCATACGTCGCGGCGTGAACGTATCGCGGCCGCGCAAACGCAGGTACGCGCCGAGCTGGAGAACTGGCCGGCGCAGGAGGTGGAGCGTTTTCTCAGCCGTCATTATGACGACTACTGGCTGAAGACCGACACACGCAAGCAGGTCGAGCACGCGCGCCTGATCCGCCGCGCCGACAGCGACGGGCTTCGCATCGCGACGACGTCCACGTCCAACGCCTTCACGGCCATTACCGAACTGTCGGTGCTGGCGCCCAACCATCCGCGTCTGCTGGCGTTGTTCGCCGGATCGTGCGCAGCGGCGGGTGCCAACATTATTGGAGCGCATGTTTCCACCACGCGCGATGGCATGGCGCTCGACACTTTCCTTTTGCAGCGCGCGTTCGTCGAGGACGACGACGAATCCCGCCGTATCGACCGCATCGTGAAAACCATCGAGCGGGCGCTGAACGGCGAGGTGCGC
>JAEZBU010000169.1 GCA_023426855.1 Pseudomonadota bacterium
ATCCAAAACCTACAGGCTGCAGAAGAATGCGCTTGGAGCGCTGTAACGTGCGTTCGGCTATTTTGTATCGATCGAGTGTCATGGCCGCACTTACGGTTCGTTGGCAATATCCAACTTGAACTTACGAGCGTGCGCCTAATTCTTTCTTTCTACAGCATCATTTTTTTGAACGATGTGCGATTTATATGAATAATAATCGGTGAAATTGTAGTGCGTGCTATGTCTCGATATAAAACATCCCAATAAGAGGGAAGCATTCAAACAGGTAATTCAATCGCAGATAATAAGAAAATCTGAATTTTGCGTCAGAACATCAAAAGGTTGTGCGGCATAAATTTGCAACCTTCAGTTTATTCGTGAGCCGTTCACCAAAAACAAAGGCGGGGAACATGAAGTTCCCCGCCGAAGCAAATCGTCGATCTGCGACGATTTATGGGCAGAACCAGACCGGGCCAACTACGACGCAGCCACGGGTGCGCCAGTAGCTCGGGCGCGTGCTATGACGCCGCCAACCGCGCGGTGCATGGGCGTGGCGCGAACCCGGGGCGTAATAACGTCCGCCATGGAAGTGACGGGGATTGCGCCGGTCACGATGGACACGGCGATCTTGACGACGATGATCGCGGACCTGCTCCGTTATCGATTTGTCCGCAACAGACGAACCAGGTGCGGTCGCCATGTTCGAGGGTGCTGCGGCCCACGCAGACGTCGAAACCATGAGCGCAAAGGCTGCAGGCAGAAGGATCTTTATCACGTATCAAAACTCCATGTTGTTAGCACGAATCGGAGCAAAACTTGACTCACACCGACTCGGCACATCTTCTTTTACAGTGATCTCCCCACGGCACAACGATTAGAGCTGTGCTGATGACTCAGCGGCATCCACCGCGCATCAACTAAACGCCTCAAACGCCGATTGGATCCATCACTCGTCCTTCGACGGCGCATTCTTCTTGCCGCGCTTTCGGCGCACCAAAGCCAACCGTCGATACAGCGCTGAAGCGCGCATGCTTGGCAGGCTCGCCACGCCAAGAGATAGGTGGATCAACGATCGCGCTGATCTGCGCGTTCTGCGCACGCCCGGACGAACGCGCGCAGCAACGGATGGGCCGCGCCATCACGCGATGATAGCTCCGGATGGCCCTGCATGCCGAAATAGAAAGGATGCCCGTCAAGCTCGACAGCATCGGTGACCTCGCCGGTCGCATCGCGCGCCGTCACGTGCAGACCAGCCTTCGCGGCCACCGGAATCAGCTCCGGATTGAAGTGAAAACGATGATTGCACCTTATTTTCGACTCGGCGCCGAGGATCGCAGCCGTCCGCGAACCCGGCTTGGTTACGGTTGTCATCTCTCCGAGACGGTAGGGCATCAGACCGCGCTCAGCCATCATCGTGAACGTCTTGATCGGCGCATCCGGGGCGGCTTCTGCGAGGCTTGCCTGGGTCGAGCCAAGGGCTTTCTGGACAACGGCGGTCGTCATCGACTGCATGCCAAGGCACAGCCCCACAGCCGGGGTTCGCGTACGCAGCGCACCGTGTGCCACCTTGATCTGCCCGGGCACGTTGATCATGTCGGAGCCGCCCGGCAGCAGAACACCAGCCACGGCTCCCAGAATGCCATCCACATCCTGCTCACGCAGGTCGATCGGCGGGATGAACACGACATCGAGCGCAACGTTTTCTGCGCCGGCGGCATCGGCCAGTGACGCCAAAGCCGCCGGATATACGTCACGGTGTTCTGCTTCGGTGCCCACGAGCCCGATACGGAGCGGCATGGTATTCTCCGCCGCCGCACCTTCACGACTTTGACGATCAACCGGGCTAAACCTTCCAAACCGATCACGCGTCCACCGTCCTGCGACATCGAGCGGCGCGCCGGTTTCCGCGTCGCGTAGCTCGAACACACCGCGATCATGGAGAACGCGCAACCGCTCCACCGCGATGCCCGACTGGCCGGCGCGTTGCTCCATCGCGTCCACGATCTCCCGGCTCCGGACTGCCGGATGATACGGCACAACCACGTTGCCAGTGGCCGCGCCGGCAAGAATGGCATCGACCCCGGCGGCTGCCGTGACGTCGATGCCGGTCAACCGCTCCAACCAAATCAGACCACTCGCAACCAGCGCACCGGCGACTGCGACATGTTGGGCCGCGTCGGCATAGGCCCGCGTATCGAACGAGGCCGGCAAGTGCATCAAGGCACCGCCGCGCGCCCTGACCAGAACCGCCGCAAGAGCGCTGTACAGCGCAGGTTCCAGAGCATCGTGCTCGACGAGTGTCAGTGTCATGGCCGCCTCTTGTGTGATTCAGCGAGCTATATACCTGTTCGTGCATGCGAAGACAGCGCGCTCATCATCTCGGAGTTGCCGTTACAGACCTGCCCGTCCTTCACGCATGGCCGACACCACGGCATCTACGCGGGACGGCGCTGGAACCCGCGCAAACTCAAACGGCCAGCGGAAGTGAGATTGCTGCCAGGCCAGACGATTGATGGGTCGGAACCAGCAACGTCCCCTGACAAGACTTGCCATTCCACGTTATGACTAGACCCAGTGTCGTGGAGATTTTCGTGGCGCATTTCTCAGGCAGTCGCCGGCGCCAGGTTTCATCGACAATGGTTTTATATTTGGGGAGAGAAACAGCACGTGACGACTCAGAAGCTACGCGTCGGATTGGCAGGGGCTGGCGCGATATCCACATATCACCTGGCCGGGTGGGCAGAGCGTGATGATGCCACGGTCGTAGCGATCTGCGAACCAGACACGCAGCGGGCGGAAGAACGCGCCTCTCAGTTCGGGATCGCGAAGACCTATCGCACCATCGATGACATGCTCGATGCTGAACAGCTCGATGTGGTCGATATCGTGACACCGAGGGAGACGCACGTTGCACTGATCGAAAAGGTTGCCGTGCGAGGATTGCCGGCAATTTGCCAGAAACCGCTGGCACCGACTTTGGCCGAGGCGCAGGGCGTAGCGGATAGCGTCCGCGATAAAATCCGCCTGATGGTTCATGAGAACTGGCGTTTTCGGCCCTATTACCAACGCCTCAAGCAGCTTTTGGACGACGGTGTCCTGGGGCGCGCTTTGCATGTCGACATCGCGTTCTATCGCGGTGGACTGAATTCGGTTGGTGACGTGGTGGCGCCGGGTCTGGCGCGCCAGCCTTTCATGGCGAAGGAGCCAAGGCTGCTCGTTGCGGAGTCGCTGATCCACCATATCGACGTTGCGCGCTGGCTGGTCGGCCCGCTGACGATTTCAGCCGCGCATCTGAAACGCACCAGCGATCTCGTTGTCGGCGAGGACAGTGCGATTCTGGTTTTTACCGGCGCGTCCGGTGAAACCGTGACCATCCGCGGCAGCATGCACGCGGCGGGCCACGATTATCGCGCCGACGATGTTTTCAGCATTGCCGGCACCAAAAGCTCAGCGCGGTACCAGGACAGCCGACTGGATGTTTCCGGTGAAACCACCTTGTCGGAAACCTTCGATTATCAGGCCTGCTATCAGGGAAGTTTCTCGGCCGTGATTGCGCATTTCTGCGATCAGTTGAAATCCGGCGGGGCATTTGAAACCGCGCCCGAGGATCATCTGCAGACGCTGGCGCTCGTCGAAGAGATCTACAAGCGGTCAAGTTATTGAGGCCGTGGCTCTGCCGGCTGCACGCACGTGCAGCCGGCCCGTGAGTTCACGATACCGCCTGCGCGCTCACCTTGCTGAAATCGCTCGTACCCAATGT
>JAEZBU010000189.1 GCA_023426855.1 Pseudomonadota bacterium
AGCGCGATGAAGACCGGCGTCACCCCCATGAACAGCGACAACCGCGCGCCATAGATCAAGCGGCTCAGCATGTCCCGGCCCAATTCATCGGTTCCGAGCAGATGCCCCTCCGTCCCGATCGGACGCAAGCGCCGCAGTGTCATGCCCCGATAGGGATCCTGCGGCGCGATATACGGCGCGAGGATCGCCATCAGGATCAGAAGCAGGATCACGACAGCCGCGCCGATCGCCACGGGATCGCGGCGGAAGCGGCGCCATACCGTCGCCCAGTACCCCGGCGAGCGGACGATGACTTCGGGCGGGCTCGTGTCGAGTGCGATCGCCATGCTCAGCTCCGCTGCACGCGCGGATCGAGCGCCGTCTGCATGACGTCGACCACAAGATTCAAAAGAACGAAGAAAAGCGCCAGCACCAGGATGGTGCCCTGCAGCAGCGGCAAGTCGCGCTGGAAGATCGCCGAATTCAGCAGCAATCCGGTTCCGGGCCACGAGAACACCGTTTCGATCAGGATCGAGCCACCGAGCAGGTAGCCGAGCTGAATGCCCATCACAGCCAACGCCGTGGGCGCCGCGTTCTTCACAACGTGCTTGAACACACCGAATTCGCTCAAGCCCTTGGCTCTCAAACCTGCGATGAATTCCTGACTCAGGATTTCAGCGACCAACGCCCGTACCGTGCGGGCAATGATACCCATGGGGATCACGGACATGGTAATCGCGGGCAGGATCAAATGACGGATATGCGCCCAGTCCAACGCCCATTGATCAGAGGCGCCTGGCCCCGCACCAGTCGGTGGCAGCCAGCCAAGCGTGGCTGAGAAAATGATCACCAGCACCATGCCCAGCCAATAATGCGGCACGGAAACACCAAAGACCGAAAGGGCGGATGCTGACTTATCGATCCAGGTGTCACGGAAATAACCCGCGACGAACCCGAACAGCGTACCAAGAACGAACCCGATCACGGTCGCGACGCTGGCCAGAAGCAATGTATTGCCGACGGCGCGGGAGACTTCGGAAACCACCGTGCGGTTGGTCGCGATCGACGTGCCAAGATCGCCTTGCAGCGCGCGCGTAATCCAGCGGAAAAACTGCTCATAATAGGGCCGGTCGAAACCGTACACCGACATGAGCTGGATTTTCATCTGCTCCGAGGCGTCGGGCGGCAGAACGGAGACAAGCGGGTCGCCCGGGGCAATGTGCACGAGGGCAAAGCACACCAGCGTCACGCCGAACATGATCGGCAGCGTGTAGACGATGCGCTTCAGCAGATACATCAGCATGGGGGACGGGTCCTCTCGCCCACTTTTCCTGCTGGAAAAGTGGGAGGTAAGGGTCCGCAACTAGCCTAGCTGCGACGTGAAAGTAAGATCCCTCCCCCGGCCACGACCGAGGGAGGGATACGCGTGTTCGAGGCTATTCGATCGTCATCGGCGCGATGTCGATGAACCAGCTCTTGGGCTGCACGACACCCTTCACCTTCGCTGACATCGCGCGCGGACCGACATCGTGTGCAATCCACACGAACGGTGCTTCTTCCACAATGCGCGCATGCAGCTTGGCGAGCGCATCGTCTCGCGCCTTGTCCTCGAAGGTGGTGCGGGCGTCCGCGATCAGCTTGTCGAACTCGTCATTGCCGAAGTAGCCCCAGTTGTTCGAGACCGGCGGGAACGTCTTGGTCGACGTGAAGCGGACCATCGCAAAGAACGGGTCCATCGCCGCGAACGATACGTTGATGCCATGTGCGCCGCGCGCCGACTCGTCCTTCGCACCCTTGCGCCAGTTGGTGAAGAGTGTGTTCCACTCGATCACATCCAGCTCGACGTCGAAGAAGCAATCCTTCAGCGACTGCTGCGCGTATTCGTTCATTGGGATCGGCTGCATCTGACCGGAACCAGACGCCGAGGTTTGAATCTTTACCTTCAGCGGCTTGGAGGCACTGAAGCCGGCTTCCTGCATCAGCTTGCGCGCGGCATCCGGATCATACTTGATGTCGAACTTCGGATTGCCCCACCACGGATGGCCAGGGGGAACGGTGCCTTTCGGCACTTCCATCAGGCCGCCCAGCAGCTCTTTTAGCTCGCCACCGTTGATGCACAGGTTGGCCGCATGACGGACGCGCTTGTCGAGCCAAGGCGAACCCTCAATGAACGAAAGCTGCCAGGGCCAGACGTGCGGCTGAGCATTGGCATGAACGACAAAGCCGCGCGACTTGATCTGCGGTACGGCGTCGGGTGCGGGCGCTTCGATCCAGTCAACCTGGCCTGACAGCAGCGCGGCCGTACGGGCATTGGCTTCCGGCATCGGCAACAGCACGACGCGATCGACCTTCGGCGTCCGCTTCGGATCCCAATACTTATCGTTCTTCACGTATTCGAGGCGCTCACGTGGCGTGAACCTGTCCATCTTGAATGGACCGGACCCGGAAGCGTCGGCCGCAAAGGCAGTCCAAGCCTGCTTGGCGCGCTCAACCGTGTCCGTGACCGAAGCCGGAACCGCGTCGTACTTGGCCTTCCAATGCACTGGAGAGGCGATGAACAGGTTGGACAGATTGATCGGCAGGAAGGAATCCGGCTCACTGGTCGTCAATTC
>JAEZBU010000230.1 GCA_023426855.1 Pseudomonadota bacterium
AAACGGCAGGCGCTTCCGGGTTGGGACTGCCACTAGTCAAGGCATTGGCGCGGGCTAACAACGGGCGGGTCGACTTCTCCAGCACGCACGGCGCCGGCACGCGGGTGGCCGTAACATTCCCGCGCGAGCGGGTGCTGGAGACATTTGCATCTTGAACCGACCGCATCGTCCCGTCCGGACCAAGCGACATCAGTTTTTAATTCAAATAATTCCAAAAAATTGCGCCCTTTGGGGCTCAAAATCGGCATCTGAACCGGCTCACGCAGAATTTTGACATTTTCCGTCAGGATATACGCCGGGAACGCTTGACCCTCGGGAAAACGTACCTGATGGTCCATGCCCCATGCGGGACCAAGCTTCACCTTCCACACGTCCACCGTCGCTGCAAAGCATTGCACGCGCGATGACCGGAGTGCCGCGCACGATCACCGCGTGGTACGCGCGGCGAACCGCATCATCCGGCTGGACCGTTGTTGCTGCACTTGTTGTAACTGCGATGCTGTTGCCGCTGGTCACGATCGGCCTGCTGGCGGTCATGCCAACCGATAACATCTGGCCGCATCTGCTGGAGAACGTCCTGCCGCGCGCCCTGCGCGAGACGCTCGTGCTGACGTTTGGGGTCGGCCTGTTCACGCTGATTGTCGGCACGGCGACCGCGTGGTTCGTGACGATGTACCGCTTTCCGGGACGGACACTGATTGATCGCCTGCTGGTGATCCCGCTCGCCATGCCAACGTACATCGTGGCCTATTGCTATGTCGATCTGCTGGATTTCGCGGGGCCGGTGCAAACCTGGCTGCGCGGCGCCTTCGGATGGACGACGCCGCGCGATTACTGGTTCCCCCAGGTCCGGTCGATCAGTGGCGCGATCTTCCTGCTGGGCGTCGTTCTATATCCGTACGTCTACCTGACGGCGCGGGCGAGCTTCGTGCAGCAGTCCGTCTGCGTGCTGGAAGTGGCGCGCACGCTGGGCCGCACGTCGTTAGGTACATTCTGGGCGGTGGCCCTGCCATTGGCCCGGCCGGCGCTGGCCGCCGGCGTCGCTCTGGCGCTCATGGAAAGCCTGAACGATCTCGGCGCGGTTCAGCACCTCGGCGTTGAGACATTGACTGTCAGCATCTACACGACGTGGCTGCAGCGCTCCAATCTCGGTGGCGCCGCGCAGCTCGCAACAGTCATGCTGCTCTTCGTTGCACTTCTGTTCACCATCGAGCGGCTGGCGCGCGGCCAGCGGAAATTCCACCACACGACGATCCGCTATCGCGCAATTCCGTTCTCGGACGTTGAAGGCTGGAAGGGGTATCTGGCGGCTGCAATCTGCGCGCTGCCTTTCGTTTTCGGCTTTTTACTGCCGTTTGGGGTCTTGATCGGTCCAGCGATGCGGTATGCAGCGGAAGCCAGCAGCACCGACTTCTGGCGCGCCGCCGGCAACAGCGTCATGCTGTCCGCTCTCGCTGCGACGCTGGCCATGGTTTGCGCCGTGGTCCTGGCCTATTCGCAGCGGATCGCCTCTAACCGCATCACGCGTCCAGCAACACA
The DNA here is from genome assembly GCA_023426855.1 of Pseudomonadota bacterium. GTDB lineage: Bacteria > Pseudomonadota > Alphaproteobacteria > Rhizobiales > Hyphomicrobiaceae > ZC4RG25. Next base: position 1,540 of record JAEZBU010000230.1, read on the forward strand.
GGTCGCGGGCCTGGGCTACGCGGTGCCGGGTACGGTGCTGGCTCTTGGGCTGATGTTTCCACTCGCCAGATTCGACAACTTCGTCGATGGCCTCGCCCGCGACTATCTTGGCGTGTCGACTGGCCTGCTATTGTCGGGGACGCTCTTCGCGCTGGTGCTGGCGTACACGATACGGTTTCTGGCGGTTGCGCTCGGCTCCGTCGATGCCGGCCTGCAGCGCATCTCGCCCAATCTCGATGCTGCCGCGCGCACGTTGGGGCAAAACTCGCTGTCTACGCTGTGGCGGGTGCATCTGCCGCTACTGCTGCCTGCCATCGGTGCGGGAGGCTTGCTGGTGTTTGTCGACTCGATGAAGGAACTTCCGGCAACGCTGCTGATGCGTCCATTCAACTTCGACACGCTGGCGACGCAAATCTACAATTACGCCGCCCTGGAATTGTTCGAGCGCACCGCACCCGGCGCTCTTGCGATTGTCGCGGTCGGCCTCATTCCGGTGCTGCTGTTGCATCGGGCGATTGCCACGGGGCGTGCCGGCAGCAGCTGACCGGCGTTATAAGAAACGAGGCGGATGCCCCACACCAGCCGCGGCTGGTACCGACAGCCCCGCCACGTCACCCCGCCGTAACACCGCCACCCGGCGCCTTGCCGGTGCGATATCGCACATAACTGTCTGTGATCTGCCGTTGCCGGCGCGCGATCAGATGATCTCGTCCTCGTCCATAACCGGTTCTGGCGCAGCGGACTCCCGGTGGGATCCCTTCGTCGGGATTTTCCGGCCGATTTCCTCGGACCAGGCCAGGTGGAACAGCGCATCCCCCATATTGACGATCGGCAGCGTGGTGCGCCCGACGATGATGCCGCGACGTGGCGCCCGAACCGCGACATCGTTGTCCTCATAGGGGTTGGCGATATGGCCGATGAGCTCACCCTCACCAACCGCATCGCCGATACGCTTGGACGACCGCAGCACACCGCCTTCAGGCGCGCGCACCCACTTGGCGGCATTGGCGAAGATTGGCTCCGGCCGCTCGTTGAGCGTCGCAGGATCGACGCCATCCGGCAGCTCCAGCATGCCGATCTTCAGCATGACATTGGCGATGCCATCCACGCCCGCCTTGATGGCGAACTCATCGAAGCGCAGTCCCTCGCCGCCCTCATAGACAAGCACATCGACACCGGCTTCCCGCGCCGCCTTGCGCAGTGAACCGCTGCGTTCCGCGCTCTCCAGAATAACCTGCGCGCCAAACGCGGTGCTCAGTTCCCGGCAGCGCGGACGGTTGGAAAACTCGCAGCGGATTTGCGGCAAGTTCACCCGATGCACTGCCGCGGTGTGCAGGTCGATGCCGATCTGGCAGCGCCGCACCACCTCGTTCAACAGAAGATGCGCCAGCCGCGCCGCCAACGACCCACTCGGCGAGCCTGGAAACGACCGGTTGAGATCGCGCCGGTCGGGCAGATAGCGCGAGCGGCCGATGAACCCATAGACGTTGACCACCGGCACGCACAGCAGCGTGCCACGGATATTGCCCGGCTGCACGATGCGTAGCACGCGCCGGATGATCTCTACGCCATTCAGTTCATCGCCGTGAATGGCAGCCGTCACGAACATGGCGGGGCCAGGCAACTTGCCGTTCAGCACGTGGACCGGCAACGTCACCGGCGTGTGGTTGGACAGCTTGGAAACAGGGATATCGACGAGCACCCGCTCGCCGGGAGGCACCGAGACGCCACCGATTTCAAAATGTTGCTTCACGGACGAATTCCGCAAACTGCTGCGTCACCAAACGCGGCCGGATGGCCGCGCGCCGGTGGGGGTATACGCTCAGCTCTTCAGCTCCGCCAGATCGCGATAGAGATCCAGTGCTTCCGGATTGGCCAGAGCTTCCTTGTTCTTGATCTCGCGGCCATGCACCAGGTCGCGCACCGCCAGCTCGGTAATCTTGCCGGATTTGGTGCGCGGGATATCGGCAACCTGGATGATCTTCGCCGGCACATGGCGCGGGCTGGCGCCGACGCGGATCTGCCGCTTGATCTGATCCTTCAGCGTATCGGTCAGCTCATGGCCCTGTTTCAAAACCACGAACAGCACCACGCGCACGTCGCTGTCCCAGTCCTGGCCGACCACGATCGACTCCTGGATCTCCGGCAGCATCTCGACCTGACGATAGATCTCCGCCGTGCCGATGCGCACGCCGCCTGGATTGAGCGTAGCGTCCGATCTGCCGTGGATAATCATGCCGCCGTGCGGTGTCCATTCGGCGAAGTCACCGTGATGCCAGATGTTCTCGAAGCGGGCGAAATAGGCGCCGTGATACTTCCTGCCGTCGGGATCGTTCCAGAACCCGACCGGCATCGACGGGAACGGTCGCGTGCAGACCAGTTCACCCTTTCCGGATGGTGCGGAACGGCCTTCATCATTGAACACATCGACTGCCATGCCCAATCCCGGCGCCTGGATCTCGCCGCGCCAGACCGGCTCCGTCGGCGCCCCCAGCACGAAACAGCCGACGATATCCGTGCCACCCGAGATGGACGCCAGATGCACGTCCGCCTTGATTCCCTGGTAGACGTAGTCGAAGCCTTCCGGCGCCAGCGGCGACCCGGTCGACAGCACCGCCTTCAGCGCTGACAGATCATGCGTCTTGCCCGGCTCCAATCCGGCCTTCTTCAACGCGTCGATGTATTTCGCCGAGGTCCCAAACAGCGTGCACTTCTCATCGGCGGCGTAATCCCAAAGCACATTGCCGGTGGGGTGGAACGGCGAGCCATCGTAAAGCAGCAACGTCGCGCCCGAACCCAGCGCCGTCACCAACCAGTTCCACATCATCCACCCCAGCGTGGTGAAATAGAACACGCGGTCGCCCGGCTTGATGTCCGAATGGAATTGGTGCTCGGTGAGGTGTTTCAGGAGCGTACCACCGGCCGAATGCACGATGCACTTCGGCACGCCGGTCGTGCCTGATGAAAACAGGATGTAGAGCGGATGCGCGAACGGCAGCCGCACGAAGTCGGCCTGCGTCTCGCTGCGCGCGGTGATGGCGCGATCCCAGGTCTGAGCGGCGAAGCCCTGACTCTCTAAGCTTGCGACAGCGTCGTCGGCCTTGCCAATATACGACACCACGATGATCTTCTGCACGGACGGCAGGCGCGCGCGAATCTCGGCCAGCTTGTCAGTGAGATCGAGCGTTTTGCCGGCATAGAAATAACCATCGCAGGCAAACAGCACCTTCGGCTCGATCTGGCCGAAGCGGTCGAGCACGCCCTGTACGCCGAAATCCGGCGAGCACGACGACCACACCGCGCCTTGCGCGGCAGCACCGAGAACCGCGGCGATCGACTCCGGCAGATTGGGCAGGATGGCAGCAACACGATCGCCTGCCGCAACCGCTGCATCACTCAGCATGGCCTGCACACGCGCGATCTGATGCTTCAGATCGGTACCGCTCATGCTGCGCGAGACTTTATCCTCGCCGCGGAACAGCAACGCCGTTCCGTCGCCGATCCCACTCACGACGTTCTCTGAGAAATTCAATTGCGCTTGTGGAAAGAATTGCGCGCCGGGCAGCTTGTCGGGTGACACCAGATACGGCGCAGCGCCCTTATCCCCAATCACGCCGCAATAGTCCCATACGACGTCCCAGAAGCGGCCGGGTTCTTCGATGGATGCAGCATGAAGCGCGCGATAATCGCCCAATTGCCGGCCCATTTGCGCCGAAGCCGTAGGCAGGAAGCGTGCTATATTGGTCGCTGCCTTGCGATCCTCACTCGGCTGCCACAAGGGCTTGTCCGCTAAACTTTCCATCGCGCTCTTCAGGTCCTCGCTCGTTTGCCAGCCAGGGTATATGAACGTTCCGTTACACACGAGATCGATTCGCACCTGTGTGCCACAGGCAAGCCTTCTCTTGCCTCCGAGATGGCCCGTGAGTAATAAAGCGTCCGGACTGATGACGAAAGGACACGCGTGCGCACGCCAGAATTCAACGTTCTCCGCTTCAGCCTGAACGGATCGCGTTGCGCATGACGAACGGGGGTCCACAGATGCAGCACATCAGGCTTGGTCGGCTTTTGGCGGTATGTCTCGCCATGGCTTGCCTGGTCGTGCTCGGCATCGGCAGCGCGCTGTTGGTTCACGTCGACAGCCGGCCGATCAAGTTCGGCCAGGCCACGCTGTTTGCCGCGTCCACCGCCTCCCATGAGATCACGACACCGATCGCATTGGGCGCCGGTGGGGCCATCCGAATTCAGCGCGGTACCATTCAATTAGCGCCGACTTCCGCGCAGCGTCGCACGGGTGATCCCGTCGATGTTCCACCGCAGGACGGTTCAGCCTCCCTCATTATCGATGGGGGCGTCTTTCATATCGCAGGCGGCGGACTAGCCGACGATATCCGTGCCGCCAACGAGCTGTCGCCGTTCGAGCAGGCCCTGCGCACGGTAAACTTCGAGCGCGTAGCGATCCATCGTGGCACCGTACGTGTGCATCTGCCCAGCGGGCATGCCGAGACACTGACCAACGTTGCGGCCGAGGTCACGGTGAGACGCAAGTCGAGCCTCAGCATACGCGGGACTGGCACCCTTCGTGGGCAAGAGATCTCCTTCGACATCGCAGGACCGAGTCTGCTGGATCGGCGGCCAAACGCCAATCGCGCGCTGAAAGTGGCCGTGAAATCGCCGTTTCTCGACATCTCCTTCGACGGGCGCCTGGGGGCGACCGATACAATGCGGTTGCAGGGGCAGGCCGATATTTCAACCAGCAATTTGCGCCATACGGCGCGCTGGTTGGGCGCCGGCTGGCCGGCCGGGCCGGGTCTTCGCGAGATGCGACTGAGAGGCGACGTCGACTGGCAAGCACCGGCTCTGGCGTTCGACAAGGCATCATTCCAGATAGACGGCAATGAAGCGACCGGCACGCTCGCATTAGGCTTCAACGCGCCACGGCCGAGCCTCAGCGGTACGCTGGCCTTTCAAACTCTCAATCTTTCGCCCTATCTGGAGCCGGAGCTGAAGGCGCAAATAGCATCGTTGCTGCCTTGGTTTGGCGACGATGACGGCGAAATTCCCCTGCCACTGGGAAGACAAATCGATGCGGACATCCGGCTTTCGGCGAGCCGCGTCCTGCTTCCTGGTCTGGAAACCGGCAGGTTCGCGGCGGCCGTTTCACTGAGGGAAGGCCGGTTGCTGGCCGACATCGCAGAGATCAACATCGATGGAGGACGGGGCAGCGGTCAGCTCACGGCCGACCTCAACGATCGCGACTCGAGATTATCCATACGCGGAAGGATCGAGGGGATCGAGGCGGAACGCGCCAGTACGCTTTTGCTCGGTCATAGCGTCGTAACCGGGACGTCCACGATAACAGCGGACCTTTCTGCGGGTGGCAACACGGTCTCGGAACTCGTGCGCGGATTGCGCGGCAAAGCGACACTGAGCTTGCGCGAAGGTGGTCGTCTCGGCATCGACATCAAATCGCTGATGGGTGCTGCCCAAAAAAGCAAAGTCGAGGGTTGGGAGCTCGCAACACGCGGACAAACTTCAATCGATGGGCTCGAAGCGAAGTTTCGCGTCGATAGGGGTATCGTCGCGAGTGAACACGTTGAAGCCACCGTCGGCGACAGCCTGCTGAAAGCGGTCGGCACAATCAGTCTGGCGTCACGCCAGCTTGATCTCAGGCTGTTACTTGATGCTGCACCGGCCGCCGCGGCACGGGCCCAGGTCGCAATTCCCCCGGATATCCTGCTGTTCCAGGGGCCGTGGTCCGCGCCGAGCATCCAGATCGAACGCTAAATCACGCATTCATCCGAACGTTGGGTAGCTCTGACGCGCGTCCGCGCCAGACCCGCGTTTTGAATGCGCCTGAGTTGCGCACCGCAGTCATTCCGCCGGTGCCAGGACCGCGAGATCGGTATCGGCACCAGCGAAATGCCCGCGCAGCAACGCCTACATGCGCCGCCGCGGGCCGGTGTCGATGTGGAACAGACCGCCGCCATAGTGCTTCAGTCCACCGACCGCGCCACGCAGATAAGCCATCGCGCCCCTGACATTGCCCCGCACGCGGAAATCGGCAGCGCTACCGGTCAGGTGATAAGACTTGCGAGCGCCACCGACGCGACGATTATGGCGTGGGCTCCGACAAGTCGAGTTCACGGTAACAGCACCGAAGTTCGCCGCCACATGCGCAATAACGGTGCGCAGGCTCGACGCCAGACATCCTGAATTGGCGGCCCACCGAATGCTTCCGCCGCCTGAAAGACTGCCCGCCGGCGCCGCGGCCTTCGGTTCCGGCGCCAGCGCGGCGCGATGAACGGTCCTGCTACGCTTCTTCGCACGCGGACGATGGCTGGGTGGAAGAGCGGCACCAAGTTTGCGAGGCGCACTCAAGGTACGCTGCGCTGATGGCGCCGT
>JAEZBU010000303.1 GCA_023426855.1 Pseudomonadota bacterium
GATAGAATCAATCGCTGAATCTGGGTGACTGTTCCGGAAAAAACAGACGGCCCGGAGGTGCAACTCCGGGCCGTTTGAATTGGATCAGTTCCGACACTGGTATGGGCCTGTGTCGGACGCAGGAAATACCCAAGTGAGAAGTTAGACTGCTTTGGGGGCCCTGCGCAAGGTGGTCCAATAGATGTCATCATAAGGAAATACCCGATGACAGACAAAAAGACGCCGCGCGACGGCTATCGCAAACCTTCTCGCAAGCTCACAGCATTTGACGCTGCAATCATTAAGAAGCGCCTACGACTAGGGGAGCTTCAAAGCCGGATTGCTGCCGATTTTGATGTGAACGGCGGGCGGATTAGTGAGATCAACACCGGTCTCAGGTTCGGCGAAGTGCCGCCAGCGGAGTGAGGACCATCGGAGGGGCGCGGTTCCGCTGCGCCCCTTTCCGACTGGTCCTAGACTAAAAGATCAAGGCAAGAAGTGAGTCATGCAGGTCTCGGCCTGCGCGTCAGACGTCGACGCTGGCCGACAGGGCGTTTTCCTGAATGAACTCGCGCCGTGGTTCGACGACGTCGCCCATCAGCTTCGAGAAAATCTCGTCAGCTTCCGTCAGATCGCCGAGCTTCACCTGCAGCAGCGTGCGCGTGTCACGTTCCAGCGTGGTTTCGGCGAGCTGGTCGGCATTCATCTCGCCGAGACCTTTGTAGCGCTGCAGCGCCAAGCCCTTGCGGCCGACGTCGTAAACCGCCTTGAGCAGCCCCGACGGCCCGAAGATCTCGGTCTCGGTGTCCTTGCGCTTGAGCTTGCCCGGCAGGTCATAGATGTCGGCCAGATGCTCGTGGCGCTCGTTGAGCCGGCGGGCTTCCAGAGAGCCAACGAACGCGCGGTCGATGATGTGCACTTCCTTCACGCCGCGTACCTCACGGCTGAAGACAAAGCCCTCATTATCCGAAAAGCGTCCGGTCCAGCCGCGCTCGGTTTCTTCCGAGATACGATCGAGGCGCGCGGCAACGGCTGCGGTTTTCGCTTCGGCAGCTTCGCGATCGTTCAGCAAACCGGCATCGAGTGCGCCGCCAATCGCGGCCTGTTCCACGACCGAGCGCGAATAGCGCGAGTGCATGCCGTCGAGCGTGCGCTGGACGGCGCGGGCCTGAACGACGATGTCGCGCAGGTCCTGGCCGCCGCGGGTTTCGCCGCGGCCGAGTTCCAGCACGGCTTCGCCGAGGCCACTGTCGATCAGGTAATCCTCCAGGCTCGTTTGATCCTTGAGGTAGGTCTCTGACCGGCCCTTGGTGACTTTGTAGAGCGGCGGCTGCGCAATGTAGAGGTGGCCCTGCTCGATCAACTGCGGCATCTGCCGATAGAAGAACGTGAGCAGCAGCGTGCGAATATGGGCGCCGTCGACGTCGGCGTCCGTCATGATGATGATTTTGTGGTAGCGCAGCTTGTTGATGTTGACGGCGCTGTTGCCCTCGTCATCGCGGCCGATGCCGGTGCCGAGCGCGGTGATCAGCGTGCCGATTTCCTGGCTCGACAGCATGCGATCCATGCGCACGCGCTCGACGTTGAGGATCTTGCCGCGGATCGGCAACACGGCCTGGAATTCCCGATCGCGGGCCTGCTTGGCGGAACCGCCTGCCGAGTCACCCTCGACGATGAACAGCTCCGTGTTGGCCGGATTGCGGTCCTGGCATTCGGCGAGCTTGCCGGGCAGGTTCGCCATATCGAGCGCACCCTTGCGTCGCGTCAGCTCGCGCGCCTTGCGGGCGGCTTCGCGCGCGGCGGCCGCTTCGACCACCTTGGAGATGATGATCTTGGCTTCCTTCGGGTGCTCCTCGAACCATGCCGTGAGCTGATCGACCAGCACGGCCTCAACCACGGGCCGGACTTCCGACGAAACCAGTTTGTCCTTGGTCTGGCTGGAGAACTTGGGATCGGGCACTTTCACAGACAGCACGCAGGTCAGACCCTCACGCGCGTCGTCGCCGGTCAGTGACACCTTCTCCTTTTTGGCGATGCCGGATTCTTCCGCGTACTTGTTGACGACGCGGGTCAGCGCCGCGCGGAAGCCGGCGAGATGGGTGCCGCCGTCACGCTGCGGTATGTTGTTGGTGAAGCACAGCACGTTCTCGTGGTAGCTGTTGTTCCACCACAGAGCGGCTTCGACACCGACGCCGTCCTTGTCGGACGCGACCATCACCGGTGCTTCGACCAGCGGTCCCTTGGCGCGATCGAGATAGCGCACGAATTCGCCCAGACCGCCCTCGTACTGCAGCACCTCTTCGCGACGGTCGGCATGGCGCTCATCGACGAGGACGACGCGCACGCCCGAATTCAGGAACGCGAGTTCGCGCAGCCGATGCTCCAGCGTATCGAAGTTGAATTCGATGACGTTGTGAAACGTATCAGGGCTCGGCAGGAAGCTGACCTTCGTGCCTTGATTTTCGCCTGCCTCTCCGGTGATCTTCAATGGAGCTTCGGAGACGCCGCCGAGGAAGCGGACGAAGTGCTCCTTGCCGTCGCGCCAGATGGTCAGTTCAAGCCATGTGGACAGTGCGTTGACCACCGACACGCCGACGCCGTGCAGACCACCGGACACCTTGTAGGGGTTGTCGTCCTCGCCCTCGCCGAATTTGCCGCCGGCGTGGAGCTGCGTCATCACGACCTCGGCGGCCGAAACGCCTTCCTCAGGATGGATGCCGACCGGAATGCCGCGGCCGTTATCTGTCACGGTGCAGGAGCCATCGGCGTTGAGCACGACGCGCACTTCGGACGCGAACCCGGCCAGCGCCTCGTCGATGGCGTTGTCGACCACCTCGTAGACCATGTGGTGCAGACCCGACCCGTCATCGGTATCGCCGATATACATACCGGGGCGCTTGCGCACCGCATCGAGACCGCGCAGCACCTTGATGTTCTCGGCGCCATAGTGTTCGGCGCCGTTGCGTTTCTTAGCCGGCTCAGCACTCATGGAGGAGGGTCCTTGGGGGAACTTCTAAAGGTCGGTTTCTTATAGCACAGATTGGCCCGAAGCACGCCGAATTCGTGCGGATTCAGGGCTTCAATAGACAGCATTTTATGTATTTAGTTCAGTATTTTAGGGGTTCAATGCGGCATCTGTGACGCGACGCCTCGCCGATTATGGCCCGGGCGTGACGCGCCCCTCCTCGACCTGGACGAAAAGCGCATGCGATTCCAGCGCTGAAAAGGCGTGCCGGTCGGTCCCCGTCATCCAGGCCTGAGCACCCAAACGCAGGATTTCGGCGAACAAAGCACCGCGACGATGCTCGTCCAGATGCGCTGCGATTTCATCGAGCAGCAGGATCGGCGCGGCACCGTCGCGACGCTCGGCGAGCAGTTCGGCATGCGCCAGCACGAGACCGATCAGCAGCGATTTCTGTTCGCCGGTGGAGCACACCGCAGCCGGCATGGACTTCGGCCCGTGCTCGACCAGGATGTCGGTGCGATGCGGGCCGACAAGCGCGCGACCGGCAGCGCGGTCGCGTTCACGGCCGCTGCGCAGTTCGGCCAGATAGGCGTCCTCGACATCGACAGCCGGGCGCTCGGACAACTGGTTCTCGATCCAGCCATCCAGCGCAATCCGGCTCCACGGGAACGGCGAATTCGGATCGCGATCGCGGCGCGTCAGGATGGATGCGCCGAGCGCGGTGGCCGCTTCTGCGCGGGCAGCGGCGGTGGCGACGCCGGTCTCTGCCATGATCAGCTCAAGGCCTGAGAATTGCGCGGGATCGGAAACACCATCCTGCAGCAGGCGGTTGCGCTGACGCATGGCGCGCTCGAAGTGGCCGGCCCGCGTGCGATAACCGGGATCGAAACATAACGTCAGGCGATCGAGAAACGCGCGACGCTCGGCGGCGGGGCCTGTGAACAGCCCATCGGTGGCCGGCGTCAGCCACACCATTTCCACCCAGTCCGCCAGCGCGCCGGAGCCCGATTGCGTTTCGCCGTCGATGCGCACGAGACGGCCGACGCGGCCCGGTGCCGTCGTCGGATTGGCATTGGGCAGACGTCCGGTGCCGATATCGACGTTTCCGTGCGGCGTGTGGACGTGCGCTGCGACCGCCCAGTCACCGGCGCCATTCAGACGCCCGAGCTGCGGAAACGGTGCGCGGCGAAGACCTTGCCCTGGGGCAAGCAGCGAGACGGCTTCGAGCAGGTTCGTCTTGCCGGCACCGTTGGCGCCGAGCAGCACCACGGGCTGCGGTCCGAGTGCGAGGCGCGCCGTGGCGTAGTTACGATAGTTCGACAGCGTGAGCTGCTCGACCCAGATCGAACGCCGCGGCGCGTCGCCGTGATGCGAAATGGTTTCTGTCATGAGAGTGCCGCTCAACGGGCGTTATCCTGCAGGCGGCGCCGTTGCGGCGTCACACGCGCATCGGCATCAACACGTACAACGCGCTGTCGTCGCCGCCGTCGCGCACCATGGTCGGCGAGCCCGGATCCGCGAGCCGGAACACGGCCGTATCGCTTTCCAATTGCCCAGCGATGTCGAGCAGGTAACGCGCGTTAAAGCCGATTTCGAGCGGTGCCGCTGAATATTCGACGCCGATCTCTTCCGTGGCGCTGCCGCCTTCCGGATTGTTGACCGATAGCACCATCTTGTCTTCGGCAAGGTTCAGCTTCACGGCACGGCCGCGCTCGCTGGCGATCGTCGAAACGCGATCTACAGCCTTGGTGAACTGGATATTCGAGACCTTCAACACCTTGTCATTGCCTTGCGGAATGACGCGGCCGTAGTCGGGAAAGGTGCCGTCTATCAGCTTCGAGGTGACGGTCACGGTGCCGATCTCGAAGCGCACTTTGCTCGGCGAAACGCCGGCTTTGACCTCAGAATCCGAGGCTTCCAGCAGCCGATACAGCTCATGCACGGTCTTGCGCGGAATGATGATGCCCGGCATGCCGTCGGCGCCCATCGGGCAGGGCAGCTCCACTTGTGCCAGACGATGGCCGTCTGTCGCCACTGCGCGCAGCGTCGCCTGATCGTCGGTCTTGGCCGGATGCAGGTAGATGCCGTTCAGATAATAACGCGTCTCTTCGGTCGAAATCGCAAACCGGGTTTTGTCGAGCAGTCGCTTCAGATCGTTCGCCGTGATCTGGAAAGAATGGGTCATCTCGCCGGCGGCGAGATCCGGGAAGTCCTCGGCCGGCAGGGTTTGCAGCGCAAAGCGCGCGTGACCGGACGTCAGCGTCAGGCGATCGCGCTCGGGATCACGAACCAGTTCGACCTCGGCACCATCCGGCAATTTGCGCACGATATCGTGCAGCATATGCGCCGGCACGGTCAGTGCGCCGGGCGTGGTGACTTCGGCTGGCGCCTGCTCGATGACTTCGCGTTCGAGATCGGTTGCCTTGAATTCGAGTTGCTGGCCGCTGGCCTTCAGCAAAACGTTCGACAGGATCGGAATGGTCGTGCGTCTCTCGACGACACTGGTGACATGGCCCAGTGCCCTGAGGAGCTCGCTTCTTTCGATCACTAGCCGCATAGCGGGATGCCTCTTCGGAGTGCCGTTG
>JAEZBU010000328.1 GCA_023426855.1 Pseudomonadota bacterium
GTGAAGGCCGGCGCCTTTGCGGATTTGCTCGTGGTGGACGGAAATCCGCTGAAAGACCTGTCGCTGATGGAAGGTCAGGGCAAGCACCTGTCCGTCATCATGAAAGGTGGCAAGTTCCACAAGAATACGCTGCATTAAGCCCGATGGCGCCGTCGGCGCGGCGGCAGAACCGAAAGCCGTAGCGGATCAGCAGAGCGGGTCAAATACCCCACCGCGTCATCCCGGGCCTCGTGCCCGGGATCAAAACCTCAACGAACGCTGACACCAGCCGATAGATGGATCCCGGCGACGAGCGCCGGGATGACGTACTGGGTTTATTATGCGCCGGCTCAAACCCGCAAATGCCAAGCTGCGCTATTTCAACCGAACATCATGCCGCGGTGCGCCCCAGTTCGCCGCCGCAGCCGCCACGCGTTCCACGTCCTCCGCGATCATCAGGCGTTCCGCTACGAGTTGCTCCGCCGCCGCACGGATGGCCGCGACGTAGGCCGCCTTGTCGGCATAGCGCTCCGCAATTGATTTACGAGGATCGCCCGTTGCCTCCCTTTCCTCTAGGCTATCGGGAAACGGAATCGTGCTGCCGGTAAACTCGTGCATCTGACCGTTGCCGAAATTGCGCGCACGCAGGTTCCAGCCGGTGTAGGTCGCAAGCGGTGCGCTCACCATCGGCGCACGCACGCCAGCGATGTCATTGCCGTCGGCGTCGACCGACGGGATCAACACCGTATAGCCGGCCGCATCCAGGACTTCCGGTGGTTCGCGCACAATCCCCTCGGCGAACTGCGACCCGAAATCGAGACGCGGCAAACTGTTCGGCCCGGACGGCACCGCGACACCCGGAATATGAGGGAACTGATCCCGCCATTGGTCCGCATCTATCAGCGTCCCATCTGCTCGGCGCGGAATGCGACTGCCCGGCGGTTCAGTGCCATGCGTCGCCCACGCATCCATGGCGTCAAGCATGCCGCGGAACAGCATCGAGGTCCAAACGACGTTGATCGGCTGCTGGCAGATGCCCCGCGTCGGCGCCTTCGGCAGCGGATCGGCAAAGTGCTGCGAGCTGGCCCACATGAACACCCGCACGTTATCCGGCTGATCGAGATCGTTACCTTGCGTGTCGGTATGCACCAGAGATCCACGGCGCTGCCAATATTCTGTGGCGGTTTGCGTGTGCAGAACCAGCGGATCGGTTTGCGGACGCTTCAGAATGGCGTCGGCAGCACCGGTGAAATGATCCGTCGATTGCGCATAGGAAAACGGAAAACGATCGGCCGCATTGAAGTGATCCTCGTACTGTTGGCCCGCGGGCGAAACCACACGCGCGAAGCGATGGTTCATCCACATCAGACCACCACCCGAAACGTGCGGGATCACGCCGTCGAATACACGTCGCCCCGTGCCGTCGTCGTTATAGCCGTTGTGCAGGAAATCGCGGATGCATCGCCCGGTCTGCGAACGACCCCAGCCGTAGACTTTCTCGATGGCGTGTCCGCCCCCGCGCAGAGGATTGGGCGCACCCTGCGCATCGGTTGCCTCAAACCGCAGGAAACTGACGAACTCGCTAACCACGAGATGCCCGAGCCCGAGCACCAACGGATCGCGGGCCTCGTAAAGCAGTTCGTAAATCCAGCCCGTCTCGAACCCAGCCGGAATATGAATGTGCGTGGCGGACGCCACGATCGCGCGCTCGGCGCCCTGGTTGTCGAGCCCGCTGCCGCCTTCGACGCGTGCGAACATCCACCGCGACGGATCGATGATCTCGCGCGGCGCGTAAGGGTAGCGGCGGCGCGTCAGCTTGGCCTTCTTGGTATCCAGCGATACAGCCGGATAGCTGCGCGTCGAGACCCACGCGCTGAGCGGAAACGTGGTCATGCCCGGCTGGTCGGCGATAAACTCGCACCGCACTGTGCCGGTGATCGGCGCGCCGTTATCTGTTGCGGCCGGCACATCCAGAACGAGACGGTTATCACCCGGCAGCAGATCGCCCTGCCACGCCAACCACGCCACGGTATAGCCGCGACGCATGAGATAGCCATTTCCGGCATGCGCGACTGATGCTGGATCGTTCGACCCCGGAGCATCGTTGAAGAACTGCAGGCAACGCTTGTTGCCGCGATTGGCCCAATCGAAAAACAACCGCCGGTTTCCGCGGCTCGGATCGACCGGTTTCAGAATGAAGAAGTCCGCGACGCATTCGACTTGGCCTTGCGCATCGCGCGGTGCCTTGTCGAGATCGACGATCTTGTGTTCCAGCGTAATGCCTGGATCAATTTTGAAAGTGGCTCTGCCCTTGATGCGCTCATAAGAGCCGCATTCGCCAAACGTCATACTATTGGCGAATGGACTCCGCTCAATCACATCAATCTTCAGTCGCGTCCGCATTCGGAAACTCACTTTTAAACGTTGCGCCGCTTCTTTCATCGTTTCGGTTTAAATTTGATCTTGCCTCGTAGGCCAGTTCGCGAGAAGCTTTTTCCGCCGGATCGCGAATGACGTGATACGGATGATCGGCATTGTGCCAATCGCGTTTGAACTGCCGAGGTGTGGGGTATGAGTATCGATACACCCAAGTCACGGGTGCTTCTGTTCAAGAACTTCAATCTGCTCGATCCCCGGCACGACGAAATCCGCGGCGGCTACCAGGTCCTGGTCGAAGGCGATAAATTTAAAGAAGTTTCTGAAAAACAAATAAAATCGGACAACGCCGAGGTTATCGACTGCGGCGGCCGCACCCTCATGCCCGGGCTGATCGACAGTCACGTGCATTGCATGCATAGCGAGGTATACACGCGCCGGCTGGAAGATATTCCGCTGACGCTCGGCACTGCACGCGCATCTGTTCGCGTGCGCGAAATGCTCGATCGCGGTTTCACCACCGTGCGCGATACCGGCGGATCGGACTGGGGCCTCAAAGCCGCGATCGATCAAGGCTTTTTCCCTGGGCCGAGGCTGTTCATTGCCGGTCGATCGCTCGGGCCCACCGGCGGCCACAGCGACGGTCGTGGCCGCACCCAGGGGCCACCCGCCTGCTTCTGCTGCAATCAGCTTGTTTATCTGCGCCAGGTTGTCGATGGCGTGGACGACGTACGCCGTGCTGTGCGCGAACAAATGCGGCTTGGCTGCGATCACGTGAAGATCATGGTGTCCGGCGGTGTCGCCTCACCCTTCGACCCGATCGACTCGCTGCAATTCTCGATCGGCGAAATCCAGGCGGCCGTTGAGGAAGCGCACGCTTTCGGCCGTTACGTCTGCGCCCACGCCTACGCAGCGGAAGCCATTGAACGCGCGGTTTCCAACGGCGTTCGGACCATCGAACACGGCAACCTGATCGATGATGCCCGCGCCAAGCTCATGGCCGAAAAGGGCGCGTATCTCGTCGCCAATCTCGTCGCATACGTGGCAATGAAAGAGCGCGCGGCGCAATTCGGCATGCCGCCGGAAATGCTGGAGAAGAATGAAGCGGTTCTCGAAGGCGGCTTCAAATCGCTTGAAATCTGCAAGCGCAACGGCGTGAAAGTTGCCTATGGCTCCGACTTGCTCGGTGCGCTGGCCGTTGATCAAAGCCGCGAATTCTCGATCCGCACGACCGTGCTGCCGACCATTGATGTCATTCGCTCGGCGACGCTGATCGGCGCGGAAGTGGTCCGCCGTCCCGGCAAGCTCGGCGTCATCGAACCCGGCGCATGGGCCGATCTCATCGTCGTCGACGGCGATCCGCTGAA
>JAEZBU010000380.1 GCA_023426855.1 Pseudomonadota bacterium
TCTACAAGCGGTCAAGTTATTGTGGCCGGGGCTCTGCCGGCTGCACGCACGTGCTGCCGGCCCTTGAGTTCACGATACGGCCTGCGCGATCACCTTGCTGAAATCGCTCGTACCCAATGTGCCACCAAGATCGCGGGTGCGTGAATTGGGCTTGGCAATCGCGTCGTCGATCGCCTTTTCAATCGCGTCGGCCGCGCTGATGTAGGCCACCGGAGCACCCTTTTTCTCTGACAGCCAGCGCAGCAACATCGCGGCGGAGAGAATGAGCGAGGTCGGATTGGCGATGCCCTGCCCTGCTATGTCAGGCGCGGAGCCATGCTGAGCCTGCGCCGCGCACAGCTTATCACCGGCATTGATCGATCCCGCCAATCCAAGGCTGCCAGACAATTCGGACGCCAGATCCGAGAGAATATCACAATAGAAATTGGTCGAGACGATCACGTCAAAGCGCGACGCATCACGAACCAGATGCGCGCACATGGCGTCGATGATGAATTCGGTCAACTCGACGTCGGGATATTCCGCCGCAACTTTTCTCACTTCGCGCAGGAAAAGGCCGTCGGTCAGAATGAAATTGTTGGCCTTGTGAATGGCCGCGACTTTCTTGCGCCGCTTGCGGGCGAGAGCGAACGCTTCACGCGCGATGCGGTTCGATGCATGCGCGGTGATCTTCCGCACCGACAACGCAATATCCTCGGTCGGCATGAATTCGCCGGTGCCGTGCACCATATTGCGATCGGGATACATGCCTTCGGTGGCCTCGCGCATGATCACGAGATCCATGTCGCTGCCGCGATGGGGAACCCCCACGCGCGTGCGAGCCGGGCGCACGTTGGCGTACAGGTCGAGCTTCACCCGCACGGCCGCCGATATGTTGACGCCGCCTTTATCGCGCGGCGGATAATCGAGATGCGAAATGGGGCCGAGGATGATCCCGTCCATCTCGCGAGCAAGCGTCATCACATCATCCGGCAAGGTCGTGCCGTATTTATCGAAGGCCACAAACCCAATCTCGCGCGTCTCGAACTGGATGCCGAGATTGTATTTGCGATCGGCGGCTTTCAGCACTTCCAGCGTACCGTCGGTGATTTCCGGGCCGATGCCGTCGCCCGGCAGAACGAGAATTTTCATGACAACTCCGAATTTGCGATCATGCCGCTTAGGGTGCTGAAGGGCTGACGCGTCATGGGCCTGCAGCGGCGTATCCCAGGAGGCGAGGCAGCATCAGCGAGATATCTGGGAAAATGATGAGAACGATCGTCAGCCCCACAAGCATAAGGAAATAAGGGAACGAGGCCCGGACGAGTTCGTCGAAGGAGAGACCTGTGACACGCACAAGTGCGTACAGCACCATGCCCACAGGTGGTGTCAGCAGACCTATCGTCAGCGCCAGGATCATGATGATCCCGAAGTGGATTTCATTGATACCGAACTGGTGGACGATCGGCATCAGGATCGGCGTGAGAATGAGCACCGCCGGTGTCTGCGCCATGAACAGACCTACGATCAGCCACAGAACCAGCAGCAGGAGCAGAAGCACAGTCTTGCTATCGGTCAACGTGGCCAGAAATGACGCGAGTTGTGCAGGAAGACCGCTGCGGATCAGCACAACGCCGAGCGTCGATGTAAAGGCGATGATCAGCATGATCACAGCCGTATCGATGAACGTGCCGCGGATCTCGGCCAGTACGCGCGCCCAGCTTGCTTCACGATAGACGAAGCGCGTAATGACGAGCGCGTAGAGCGCCGCCACGGCCGCGGCTTCCGTCGGAGTAAAAAATCCAGCGTAAATGCCCGTGAGAATGATGGCCGGAGCCATGATGGCAAGTATAGCACCGCGAAACGCGGTAAAAACTTCACCAAGCGAGATACTGCTACCGGCAGGGAAGCCGAAGCGATAGGCGGCGTAGGCTGCCCATATCATGAAAATCACAGCCATCAGCATGCCGGGCACGATGGATGCGAAGAACAGTGCACCGACGGAAACCTGGGCCTGCACGGCATAAGCGATCAGCACGATGCTCGGCGGCAGAATAGGGCTGATCAAAGCGGACGCCGCAGTAATGCCGGCACTGAACCTGTGGTCATATCCGGCCGTGGTCATGGCCTTGTATTCGATCTGGCCGAGCCCGACCGCGTCCGCTGTCGCGGAACCGGACATGCCGGCGAACAGGACGCTGGCCAGGACGTTGGCATGACCGAGACCGCCGCGCACCGGGCGAACGATTGCGGCCACGAACGCGAACAGCCGGTCGGTGATACCGCCGCAGTTCATCAACCGCCCGGCCAGCAGAAAGAACGGGATCGCCAGCAGCAGGAAGTCGTCCATCTTGTCGAGCGACGTGCGCGCGATCAGCGACGCGACGCGCGGATCGAACAGATCGCCGAAAAGGATGACCGCGCCAAAAAGCGCGGCAATGCCAGAGGCAAAGCCGACAGGCATACCCAGAGAAATCAGGATGAGGATGAGCGTGATAGTAACCCCGGCAATAATCATTGTGCGCCCTTCGACAGATCGCGGAAGCGGAAGAAGAGATCCTCGACGACAAAGATCCCAGCCAGGACGATCGAGGCCGCTTCAACCGCGTAGATGGCCGACACGGACAGCCAGGGCAGAGTGATATAGCTGGCGGTAGCGTTGAGGTTCATCATGCGCCACGCACCCATCAGCCAGATGACCAGCAGCATCAGGATCAGCAGATCGAATGCGATGGTCAGCCACGCTTGGGTGCGGACGCTGAACTTCCCGAACATGAAATCCACCACGATGTGCTCATGCCGGCGCACGGCAATCGCAATTCCGATCATGATGGATGCCAGGAATAGAATGCGCGCGGCTTCCTCCGTCCAGGGAATGGGAACGTGGGCGTAGCGCGCACCGACTTGCAGCAAGGTGATGAGCATCACCAGAATGAACAACACCATGCCGATAGCTTCGGCAGCGCGATCCAGCCAATCGATTGGCGTAAACCGTCGTCTCGGCGCGGTTGCCGATTGCAGATGGTCCGACATTGCTGCTCTTGTGGGCTGATTGACGCTGAAAAGTTGCGCTGTTTACTCGCCGGCTTTTTGGATATCGGCGAGAAGTCCCGGACGGCAATTCTCGGCCGCGAACTTTTCAACGATTGGGGTGGCAACAGCCTGGAATGCCGGAACGTTGGCTTCCACGGTGTCGACGTTGCGCTCCTTCTTCATCTTCGCGACGAGTTCAGTGGTTTCGCTTTTGACGGCTGCATTGAGCCAGTCGATAGCTTCTTTGAACGTGCTGTCGAAGATGGCACGCTGTTCCGGCTTCATGCTGGCCAGAAACTGGCTGTTGATGGTGACGATATTGTAGCTCCAGACGTGGCCAGTCAGACTGACGTGGCTTTGCACCTCGTAGAAGCGGTCACCGTAAATGGTCGGAATTGGGTTTTCCTGGGCATCGAACACGCCTTGGCGCAACGCGCCATAAAGCTCCGAAACCGGCAGCGGTCCAGGAAGGGCGCCGTAAGCAGAGAAAATATCGCTGCGCAATTTGTTGGTGACGCGGATCTTGACGCCCTTGAGATCGGCTGGCTCACGGATCGGCTTGTTAGCCGTTATGTGACGCGCACCACGGGCCGCAACGCCGAGCACTTCGATGCCATACTTCTTCTTCAGTTCGGCGGAGACTTCCTTGCCGATCTCGCCAGTCCAGACTTTGAAACCGTGTGCCTCGTCCTTGTACACGTACTCAGCCTCAAGGCACTGATACTCCTTGAGCAGCCGATGCACGATGATCGGGCCGGCAATGTTCATCTGGATTTCGTTGGTAGCAAGTTGCTGAAGCAATTGCTGGTCACCACCCAACGCGCCCCCCGTGGAAAGCTCCATCTGGATTTTGCCATCGGACTGCTTTTCCAGCGCCTCCTTCCAGCGTTGCATCGCGCGCGTGCTGAGGTCTTGCAGACCATTGGTCGTAGCGAAGGTGAACTTCACGTCAGCGGCGACCGCTGGGACCGAAGATGTCATGAGGGCAGCGATCAAGCCCCCGATCGCAGGAATGAGACGCATTGGCGTGCCTCCAATAATGAATGCGTTATTATTATTTATGCATTCATCATAGACTTTGGATTGGATGTCAACGTGTGAATTATGGCCGGCATTCGTGGCAAAATCAGCCGCCGGGATGGCCGCTGACTGGCCCGGCAGCCTATTGGCGAATGCGTTAAACTGTTCTATGCGTACCTTTATTGCTGCTGCCACATCGGAGTCCTTCCGATCGGACTTAATGGATACGTCATTGTCCCAAGAACGCCGCTCGCTCGTCGATAATGCCTACCAGGACCTCAAGCACCGCATCATCAACGGTGTTCTGGAGCCTGGCGCTCAAATTCTGGAAGAAGAACTGGCGCTGATGCTCGGCATGAGCCGCACGCCGGTGCGCGAGGCGGCCGTGCGGCTTGAGCAGGAAGGTTTTCTGGAAATCATTCCACGGCGCGGTCTGACGATCAGCAAACTTTCCAAGCGGGACATCCGAGAGATCAATGAAGTCCTGGAGTGTCTGGAAATTCAGGCTGCAGAGCGCCTGGCCGGGCGCAAGATCTCCCCTGCAGAACTCAAGATGCTGGAAGATGCGGTGGCCGGCATGGACCGCGCCCTGGAGGGTGAGGACATCTACGAGTGGGCAAACGCCGACTACAAGTTCCACTCTCTGCTGATCGAATTGTGTGGCAATCAGCATCTCGCCACCACTGCGAAGAATTACCTGGATAAGGCGCACCGCTTTCGCGTCCTGACGCTGCCGCTGCGTCCGCGCCCGGTTTATTCGAACGTCAACCACGCCGCTGTCGTCGAAGCGATCCGGCGCCACGATCCACAGACCGCACAGGACATCCATCGCGCTCACAAGCGGCGATGGGGACGCGATCTCCTGGAATTACTCGAACGCCTCGACCTGCCGGAATAAGCGGCATGGCAATGAGCGGCTGGCGATTGATCGCGTTGAGAAAGAAACGACCGCAATGAGCATACAGGCTGGGAACCGCATTCTGGGCGTGGCGCAATCACGCCCGAACTTCGTAATGCCTGAGAACGCCACGGACTGTCACGTCCATGTCTTTGGACCCGCGGATCGCTTTCCTTATGCCTCCGATCGCGTCTACACGCCGGGCGATGCATCCCTTCAGGATCTGGAGAGATTGCACCAATCGCTTGGCATCGAGCGCGTTGTGATCGTCCAGCCTAGTCCGTACGGAACGGATAACGCTTGCACGCTCGACGCAGTCCGCAAACTGGGGAAGCGTGCACGCGCGGTGGCGGTCATACCTCCGTCAACAAACGATGCCGCGCTCGAAGCCATGCATGCGGATGGTGTCCGCGGTGTCCGGTTGAACCTGTCGACACATGGCGTCGCCGATCCGAACGCGGCTTGGGAGCAGATTGACGAGATAGGACATCGCGTTGCGCCGCTGGGTTGGCATGTTCAACTTCACGCTGAACTGACAATGATTGACGCCCTGCGCGATCATCTCGCTAACCAGCCGGCAACGATCGTTATTGATCACTTCGGGCGCGCAGATGCGCGACTGGGCATAGAACAGCCCGGGTTCCGATCTCTGCTGACGCTCGTCGAGAGCGGCAAGGCATACGTCAAGGTGTCAGCAGGCTATCGGATCTCGGAAGAACCCGATTGGAACGACATAACGCGCATAGCGCGCGCCTTGATCGCTGCCAACTCTGAGCGAATCCTGTGGGGCAGCGATTGGCCCCATCCAGGCGCTGGACGTTCCGCAATGACCATCCGAGGGGTGGAGCCGTTCTTTTCCATCGACAACGGCTCGGCTCTCGATCGGCTTGCATCCTGGGCGGATGATCCGGCTCTCCTGCGCAGAATTCTGGTCGATAATCCGGCCAAGCTTTACGCATTTTGAGAGCATGCAAATTTGCCTCGCGGCCGAAGCAGGCCGCGTTCGGCGTTTATGCTGATCGGTGGCAGCCCCAAATTGCCAGACTGCGCGCAGCCACGCCGCGCAACCTGCTTCTCGACGAGCCAAGTTCCCGCATCAATCCGACCACGATCTCTTGCGCCGTAAGCGCCACCAATTCAGGCGATGACGTGGACACATCGTGGCTGATCGATGGCCTATGGGCGGCGTAGCTGCCTAAACTGTGCACCCCGACTTTTCGCGACGGAACTTCGTTGCCTTTGGCGTTACACAGTGACCTGCTTTGCAGAGATCACAGGTGAGCTGCTGCGCCATCAGGCGCGCCACGAGGGGGTGAGATGAACCGCTATCGCGATTTGGGGCCTAGGACGATCCGCGCACTTGGGCTGGCGGTTCTGGCTTTCGCCTTTACCGCCGTCGGCAATCCGGCGGAGGCTCAACGGCGTGGTGGTGCAAGTGATACGCCGCCTGTCGTCACCGCGGTCGATATTCGCGTCGAACGGATCAACGAACGCGTCGCCGCTGTCGGATCCGGCCGCGCGCGACAACAGGTGACGCTGACGACGCGCGTTGCCGGCGTGATCTCGGAAGTGCTGTTTGAGGGCGGCCAGAAAGTCGAAGCCGGACAGGTGCTCCTGCGCCTCAATTCGGAACCCGAGGCAATCGCCGTTGAAACTGCGGAAGCGCAACGCGCCCAGGCCGCGGACGCGGTGGAACGATACAAGCAGCTCAATGAAAGCTCGGTGTCGCGGGTCACGCGTGCTGAGGCGGATACCGCGCTGAAGGTCGCCGACGCGGCGCTGCGCCGGGCGCGTGAGGATCTGGACCGGATGACGATCCGTGCGCCGTTCGCCGGCATCATGGGCTTGACCAACCTGCAGACGGGCGACTATCTCGCGGTCGGCAATCCGGTCGCCACCATTGATGACCGCTCCACAATCATCATCGAGTTCACCGTACCGGAAGCCGCCGCGCCTTCGATCCGCATCGGCATGCCGATGCGCGCCAGTTTGGCAGCGCGTCCGGGTGAGATCCATAACGGCAAGGTGCAGGCCGTCGACACGCGTATCGATCCTTTGACGCGAACGCTCACCGTGCGCGGGGAGATTCCGAACACGGATTTTGCGCTGATCCCCGGTTCGACGTTTTCCGTTTCCGTGACCCTGGCAGGCGATGAGGTGCCTGTCGTGCCGGGACTGGCCATCCAGTGGGATCGCAACGGTGCCTTCGTCTGGCGCCTCAAGCCCGACAATGCGATCGAACGGGTCAACGTCGCGATCCTCGCGCGCAACGGTGATCGCGTCTACCTCGATGCACCGCTGAAGGCGGGCGAAAAGGTCATTCATGAAGGTGGCGGTCTGCTGCGTGCGGGCCAGGCCGTGAAGCAGCAGGGTTGATGACCATGAACACCAACGATCAATCCATGCCTCCCCCTAAGACGGGCGATGACGGCGGTTGGGTCGGCATTTTCGTCCGCCGGCCGATCCTCGCCATGGTTCTGAACCTGCTCATCATTATCGCAGGCATCGCGGCCGTGCAGTCGATAGAAATCCGCGAACTGCCGGATGTCGATCGGCCGGTCGTCAGCATCCGCACCAGCTATCCTGGCGCGACGCCGGAAAGCATGGATGCGCAGATCACGGCTATCATCGAAAGCGCGGTGTCGCGCGTTCAGGGCGTGACGGGTATTTCGTCGAATTCGTCCTATGGCTCCAGCCGCGTCGCCGTCGAATTTTCAACGTCCACCGATCTGCAAACTGCGGCGATGGATGTGCGTGATGCGGTTGCTGGCGTAACCAATCAGCTTCCGCGCGACATGGACACCGAACCGCGCGTGGTCAAGGCGGATGCCGACGCGTCGCCGATCATTCGCATGGCCGTTGCGTCCGACAAGCTTTCTGAAAGCGAACTGACCGATCTCGTCTCCAACGTCATCGAGGATCGGCTGGCGGCCGTCGAAGGCGTGGCACAGGCGAATTCTTACGGCTTGCGCGCCAAAACCATCGAAGTGCGGGTATCTCAGGTCGCCCTGGCCGCGCGCGGCTTGGCCTTGAGCGATCTCATTTCGGCAATCGGGCTGGCGTCGGTGAATACGCCGTCCGGCGCACTCGAAAACGCGACTCAGCAGTTGATTGTGCGGGCCGAAGCGCCGATCGCCACGCCGGAGGATGTCGCGGCACTGGAGATCAACGCGCAGACCAAGGTCAGCGATGTGGCTTTCGTACGCTGGGCCTTCCAGGACGCAACGGCCTACACGCGCCTCGACGGCAAGACAGCGATCGGCGTCGAGATCATCCGCCAGGCCAAGGCCAATACCATCGCGATTTCCGACGGCGTCAAGGCGGCCATCGCCGAACTGAAGCAGACGTTGCCGCCCGATGTAACCATTGCTGTGACGTCGGACGACGCCATCTTCATCAGCGAGTCGATCCGCGAGGTTGTGATCACTCTGGTGCTGGCGACGATCATCGTGATCGGCATCATCTATGCGTTCCTCGGCTCAGTGCGTGAAACCATCGCGCCGGCTTTTGCCATTCCCGTTTCGCTGATCGGCACGCTGGCGGCAATTTGGTTTGCGGGCTTTTCGATTAACATCCTGACACTGCTGGCGCTGGTGATCGCGACCGGTCTGGTCGTGGACGACGCGATCATCGTCATCGAAAACATCGCGCGCTTTCGCGCCATGGGCGTGGGGCCGCGCGCCTCCGCCGTGATCGGCACACGCCAGATCGTCTTCGCGGTGTTGTCGACGACCGTCACGCTCATTGCGGTGTTCGTGCCGATTTCCTTCATGCCGGGCGTGGTTGGCAATCTGTTCTCGGAGTTCGGCTTCGTGCTGGCCTTCGCGGTGTCGATTTC
>JAEZBU010000384.1 GCA_023426855.1 Pseudomonadota bacterium
TGAAGCCGGGCGCGGAAGCCAAGGCCGAAGCCATCTTCCACAAGTGGGGCCTCGACTTCGCGGTGATCGGGCAGACCACCGACACCGGCCGCATGATCGTGCGCCACAAGGGTAACGTCGAAGCCGACCTGCCGGTCGACAAGCTCGCCAATTCCGCGCCGCTGTACGAGCGTCCCTGGGTGCCGACGCCCGCCCCCGGCAAGCTGCTGCCTGAATGGGTGCCGGCACCGAACCGCATTCTGGGCGCGCTTGAGACCATGATGGGTCACCCGCAGCTTTGCTCGCGGCGCTGGATCTGGGAGCAGTATGACAACATGGTGCGCGGCCACACAGTGCAGCGTCCCGGCGGCGATGCCGCAGTCGTGCGCCTTCCCGGCGGCAAGAAAGGCGTCGCTATTTCCTGCGATGTCACGCCACGCTACGTCGCCGCCGACCCGGAGATGGGCACCAAGCAGGCTGTCGTCGAAACCTGGCGCAACCTGACCGCGGTCGGCGCCGATCCGCTCGCCATTACCGACAACATGAATTTCGGCAATCCGGAGCGGCCGGAAATCATGGGCCAGTTCGTCGGCTCGGTGAAGGGTATGGCGGAGGCCTGCACGGCGCTGAACTATCCGGTCGTGTCGGGCAACGTCTCGCTCTACAACGAAACCAACGGCATCGGCATTCCACCTACGCCAGCCATTGGCGGCGTTGGCGTCATTCCAGATATCAGCCGCACGGCGAATATCGCCCTGAAAGCCAGCGGCAACATGCTGATCGCCATCGGCCGCGAGCAGGGGCATCTCGGACAATCGCTGTACCAGCAGATCATCGTCGGCAAGCTGGAGGGCGCACCGCCGCCAGTCGATCTGGCCGACGAGATCAAGGCCGGAACCATGGTCCGCGCGCTGATCCGCGAGAAGGGCGTACAGGCGGTGCATGACGTCAGCGACGGCGGATTGATCGTGGCCATCGCCGAGATGGCGCTGGCCGGCGGCATCGGCGTCGAGCTGTTTCCTTATGAAGGAAAGCTGCCGGCGCACGCCATCTGGTTCGGCGAAGACCAGGGCCGCTATGTTCTGGAAGTTTCGCCGAAGCAGGCGGAAGCTGTCGCAGAGCGCGCGCGGCTTCTGGGGCTTGCGGCCCGCGTCGTCGGACGCACAGGTGGTGACTGCCTGACGCTCAAGGGCGAGGAAGGGTTGTCGCTTGCCGATCTGCGGCGCACGCATGAGGACTGGCTGCCCACATACATGGCGCAGGGCTCGGCGTGATCTCTCACTGGTTGGAGCGACATTTATAGGTGCGGAGGTGTGGCCGGCGCATGCTTGCGGCTATTGCCGCTCAACGCACCGACCACATCGCTGAGAAGGCGACGCTAAGTCTTTATCAGCCGATAGCTCATTAATCCGGCCACGCCATTAGCAAGCGCAGCGCCGTCCGATCTGCACTGTTCTCGCGGACATAACCGTGCGGGTTGGCATTACTCGCGTCTGCGCCACGTGCCGCGTTTCATTGCGGAATACCGTGCGGTTATGCACGCGCGTCACGACATTGACGCGATGGATGGGATGCACGCGGGTGACCGTCACGACCCGATGAATCCGGCGCGCGACATGTGTCCGTGTGACGTCCCTGTAGCGGGTGGAATTCGTAACGCGGTTGACGTCCCTATAACGAACCGACGAAGTTACACGTGGTCCGCAATTTGCGCAGCTTTGACTTTTTTGGGCGAATGCCGGCGTTGGCGGGGTCATAAATGCAAAAGCACCGACCAAAGCCGCTGCTCCGATAAATCCCCTCACAAACCTTTTCATGTTTCCGTCTCCATGCTTGGGGAACACAAACCCTGCAACGTCAACCCACGCGTCTGGTTCCTCAATCTTTGCGGCAGAGGAGAAATGCGAATTGTGCCGTTCCTACAATAAAAACGTGCAATAGCGAGCGATTGCCAATTCGCGTCGCCGGACAAACGCTTGCCATGAATATCGTGGGAATTTCAGGATAAACGAAATACATCCGCCAACGACATAATTACAAATCGCATATATTCGTTCCACGACGGATGAAACAAAAATTCAAGTCGTCATTGATGGGATTATTTCATCAAATTGGCACTTTAAACGCCGTCAATTTTGCCGCATTTTGATATTTATTATTCTTTGTTTTGCCATTTTCCAAACAACTTATCGCCCAATCTGACGCTCTTTTTGCCCCCTGTATCCGCGTAATTCGACAGGGGACACATTGTAATGCGTCACGCTCTTTTGGCTGCTGCCGCGGCAACTGTTCTGCTCGGCACGGCGGCCCAGGCAGCTCCACAAACGGACTGCAAGCCGCAGGCGGTTCTCGATCTGCAGCGCCTTTCACCTGAAGGCCACAACGTCTACAAAGCTGCGACCGACAAATCATTCTTCCTGCGCTGGATCACCTGCGACGATATTCAGCTCGGCCTCGCAACGGCGGTGCATGAAACCGTGCATATGCTGACCGAAGAAAAGGACGCTTATGTCCTGATCGATGGCAGCACCATCAAGCGTGATCATTCCTGGAGCAAGTTCTATCCGCCGCGGGAAATTGCGCGCCGCTTCAATTCGGCCAGCACCTACGTTGAAACCTATCTGAAGCCGGGCGCGGCCTCATCGGCGCAGGATTTCGTATTCCTGCTCGATGAAATGAATGCCTACACGCACGACCTCAATTCGGTGATCAAACTGCAAACGGTCAAGAAAGGCGAGGGGCAGGTCGATCACCGTGACGGCCTGACGGCGCTGATGGCGTTTCTGACCGCCTATGTCGATACGGCCAAGCAATCGAAGCCAGCGACATGGCAGGGCTTGCAGAAGCCGGAGACGAAGAACGTCATCAAAGCTCTGTGGGGTCAGGCGGAAAGCGTCCTTGCGTCGTCCTGCGGCGTTCCCGGCATCGGCATGGATGACCGCAAGTACATCGGCTTCATGTGCGACGCGAAGAATAACGGCGCGCTGGGCGACCTGCTTGGCCGGCCGGCAGCGTGCGCAACAGCCTGCCTGTCGCCGGCAACGTCAGCGTCTTCAGGTAGCAGCACGGTTCAGTAGATCGCAGCGCGCGATCAGGGCGACGCGTCAGCGCGTTTGGCCAAGCAGCGCGTCGCGAGGTGTCGCGGGGCAGGGTACATCACAGCGCTGACCTTCCCCCGCTGCCACCGGACGTGTATCCTGGCTCTGCCGTGCTAAAAGGCGCGGCGGAGCTTTCACGTATCTGGCGCAAGGAGAAGAAGTCGCCCCATGCCCATGGACGCCGGTGAAATCGAACGCCTGATCAAGGCCAAGCTACCCGACGCGGATATCAGCATTCGCGATCTGGCCGGTGACGGCGACCACTATGCTGCCCATGTCGTCTCCGGCGCTTTCGCCGGCAAGACGCGCGTCCAGCAGCACCAGATGGTCTATGAGGCGCTGGGCGGCCGCATGGGCGACGTGCTTCACGCACTGGCGCTAACGACCGCACCCCGCAAGGATTGACTTAGGCGCTGTGCCAACCCCATGTTCGCTGCCATGGAGGCGCGGTTTATAGCGCCCGACCGAGAGAGAGGACTTCATGTCTGAGCAACAAGCCGTCCACGACTGGATCGCCAAGACCGTTGCGGCCAACGATGTCGTACTGTTCATGAAGGGCACGTCGCAGTTCCCGCAGTGCGGATTCTCGGC
>JAEZBU010000390.1 GCA_023426855.1 Pseudomonadota bacterium
CCATTGGCATTGGCGATGATTGTGCCTTCTGTTCCTTCCATCGCCCAAGTTGCGGGCTCGTCGCAACTCGGCGTTGCGACTGTCGAACTCAAGGATGTCGTCAATGGGTGGAGTGTTAAGCGCCAGATACTCGGCCAGCATGTCTATAACGACAAAAACGAAGAGGTCGGCACAATCGAAGACATTATTATTTCACCGGAGCGTTCGGCATCCTATGCGATCGTTGGAGCAGGTGGCTTTCTGGGAATAGGCACTCATGACGTGGCAATTCCGGCAAGCCAGCTGAAATTGCAAAACGATCGTCTGGTGCTCGCAGGCGCCACCAAGGAAGCGTTGCGCGCGATGCCCGCATTTCACTATGCGCCGAGGTAAGTGGTCGTGAAAATCTTTGGCGCCCCGCCACATGAACGGGCGCCAAAAATTCGCCTGAACACCTGCGGCTACGTCTGCCTGGCTTCCATGGCCTGCCGCAAGACGCGGGCATAGTTGCCGATCGCGATTTTCTGAATGCGATCGCGAGCCACGCCTTGTCGTTCCATGTAGGTCACCGCGCGCCGCAAATCCGCATATGTGGAAATCGGCGACCCGCGCAGAGCATTCATATCCGTGCCAAAGGCCACGTGATCGTCGCCAATCGCTTCCGCCATTTCCAATATCCGGTCGGCATACGAGTCTGCGGTTGGCCCGACATCGCTACGCAGCGCCCACAGTCCGATGACGCCACCTTTGGCGGCGATGGCGCGCGCTTCATCAATGCCGATCTTTCGCGCCCGCCATGGAACTTGCGCCCAGTGCGGATTGAGGCGCGTTTCGATGGAACTGTGCGACCAAACCATCGGCGACGTGGAAACGTCTAATGCCTGCCGCACGGCATCGGCTGTGGAATGCGCCAAGTCGATGAGAATGCCGAGCTTATTGCATTCCTTGATCACCTCGCGCCCGAACGCTGTCAGTCCGTCATGTCGCGGCTTTTCGGTTTGAAAATCACCGATGTCATTTTGAACGTAGTGCACGAGCTGGATGTGCCGGATGCCGGCATCGTGCGCGCGCTTGAGGCCGGCAATCCCATCATCGAGAAAGCTGGCACCCTCGACTGAGAGAACGACGTGCGGATCACCCGCCAGAGCCTTGTCGAGATCGGCTGGCGCGGTGACGATCTTGAGCTTTTGCTCTGCAATGTGGGCTTTGACGCGGGCAAGTTCGGCTTCGAACCATGTGGATGCACCGCCGGCTTTCGGCGTACCGGATTGCTGCAGCCCACGCTCTCCACGTTTGATCCACGGCTGGTCGCCGACCATCGACCACGATACGAGCGAGGCGCCACCACCGGCCATGTTTCGGGCGAGGGGCTGGCGCGAAGCGGGCTTCGGCCCGATGAAAAACAGGTGCGCGTGCATATCCGCGATCGGAATGCGCGTGCTCCCTTCGGCAAGGATCGGCCGAGGTCCGGTCAGTGCACCTGCGATGAGCCCCGACAACACCGCACGGCGGTTCAGCGCAGAGATCATGCGGCACTCATCCGGTGTGGCGGTGGATCGGAACGCAGCAATGTCCTGCACATGCCGCGCCAACGCAAGGCGCGCGGCTTCTCGGAGAACGATCCGATAGCCGCGCGCAATGTGCGCATCATTCGAACATGACGGTGGCGACGTAGTCCATGGTGCGGTTGGAGTTGCTCGCTGGTAGCAGCGTGTTGATGATGTATGACGTCGGCGAGTAGTTGTCCGGCATCGCGTTACGGAACGCATTGCCGATAAAGTAGGCCTGGATGCGGTGGAAGCCACCCTCGGCTACGGCTTTGTAATATCTTTCCAGCGGCGCGAATTTCGGCTGCATGGTTGTTGCAACTTCGCGGTGCCCGGACGACATATTGGCAGCCTTCGCGGGGTTCGCGACGAACACAGATTCCAGCATGGAATTGCGCTCGGCCTTCGCAAGCTTCATGGAATCGATGACGAGTAGAGGACCGTCTGCGAGACCAGCGTGCGAGGCATTGTTGCGGCGGCTGATATAATTGCCTGTCGCTTTCATCGGCGTCATCGGCATGCTCACGCATGCCGGGACGGACTGCCCATTGAAGGAGGTGGCGGTCGCCTTGGGATCGCATTTGCGCAATGCCAGGATCGACCAGACAAACTCTGAACAATACATGTCGGTGCTCGGCGCACCGCTCTGCCCGAGCGCGTTTTGCGCAACTGCCTTCACGAAATTCAGTGGCTTACCGGGAGAATACTTCGGCGCATTATAATCGGTGTTGAATGAGATCTGCTTGGGATAGATCCGCCGCGCGCCGTCGCCGAGCCGCGTGGCCCAGCCCAGGATATTGGCGCGCTCTTCGGCTGATAGATTGCGCGGGCGGATGACATGGAGGAACTTGAGCGTCCGGTAGTGATCGCCGGTGAAGTCGCCCTTGAGCTGCTTGCCGATGTGCTCAGCGTCCATGGGATTATCGAGCTGGTAGACGACGCCATTCCTGACATAGGCGATGCCGGTGTGGCTGACGCCCATCTGTAAATTCGGATACGTGCCGCCGCCGCCCCATTCGGGCCGGAAAGTGAGCAGGATATCTCCGGTCTGGATCAAACCGCTCTTGGCCATGCGCGCGCCGAACCCGGAACGCTTCGCGACGATCAGTCGAAGGCCGATATCGGCGGCGTTGCCCTTGGCATCAGGATGTTTGAACTCGACGAGTTTGTCGGTTGTGTTGAAGGTTCGCGGCAAGGTTGCGCGCGCGCTCGACGGGACTGAAAAGTAGACAGGAATATTGAGCTTCTTCGCAATGTCCTGGTTCACCTTCTCGTTGAAAGTGAACTCGGCGGCGCTAAGCGGCTGTAATGTCGCGATCCATCCGATCGCGGCAATCATGATGGATTTCACGAAATGCATGGCTGAGAACCTCCCCCCAGATGCGGAGCTTGCCTCGAATTCGATATGCCTCTAGCACGCTTCCCGCGACGGCCCTACAGGATGTCCGTCCCTTGAGCGACGAAATCGTGGACGGCGAGAATGTCGAAATTGAGCAGAAGTAGAGCGCGGCGCGGAGGTTTGCGGCGGTTGCTGTCTGTTCTCATCGGCCTTCCACTGATGGCCTTCTGTGGCTTCGCGGCCTGGATTGCCTGGATCGGTCGTGACAGTGGCCCGCCGAGCCGGTGCCATGGAGGCGTTGTCGGCGGCTGGCTGGAGGGCGGACGACGGTTGCCGTTGTGGGGCGAGAACTATAGCGCCTATTCGATTCCCGGATGGCTCGCGGGCCGGACGTTCATGCATCAATCAGTGCGCGACGCCGCGTTGGCAGCCTACGCCGATCTGGCCCAGTCGCACCCGGAGCTGCGTTTCAGCTACGCTGAGAGTGCCTGGCCATGGGGCGGCCGGCTTGCGCCACATCGCACGCATATGAATGGCACCTCGGTCGATTTCCAGGTTCCGGTGCGGACGCTGGATGGCGCGATTACGGATTTCCCGGCCTCGGTCTTCAATAAGCTCGGTTACAATGTCCGCTTCGACAGGCTCGGGCGGTCAGGCAACTATCAGATCGATTTCGAGGCGATGGCGCTGCACCTGCTGGCGCTGAATGAGGCGGCGCGCGCTCAGGGCATTTCGATCGGGCGGGTGATTTTCGATGTCCGTCTGCAGCCGCGGCTGTTTGCGACTGAGGCGGGTCAACGCCTGCGCGGGGCGATGTCGTTCAACAATCGACAAGCCTGGGTGCCGCATGACGAGCACTACCACGTCGATTTCCGGGTGCCCTGCGGCTAGGCAAATTCTGAGCACGGAAGGTGATTGGTTCCCGGCAGGTCGCCTTGGGGCAAATCGCGGCGCATTTTGCATGCGCTGACAGGTCTGTTTAAGATCGCAGGCAACAGCCGTTCTTGTCCGTATCCCGTAACGACGAGAGGTGTTCATGCTGCGATTGTTGCTGACGCTCGTTGCCGGCGTCATGGTCTGTATCGCGACTGTGAGCGATGCCCGCGCCGCCGACCAAGTCGACCTCGAACTCGTCCTTCTCGCCGACGCATCCGGATCCATAGACGAAGCAGAACTGCGGTTTCAACGCGAAGGTTATGCCGCGGCGATCACGCATCCCTCGGTGCTCGCCGCCATTGCGAGTGGCCTCAAACGCCGTATCGCGGTGGTCTATGTCGAGTGGGCGACGGCTGGAAGTCAGGCCATCATCGTGCCGTGGACGATCATTGATGGCGCGGAAGCCGCCAGCCGGTTTGCCGCTGCGCTCCGTGATCCGACGAAGCCTAGACAGACCTGGGGCGGCAATGCCATCGGTTCGGCCATTGCGCTGGGGCAGTCGCTGATCGAAAACAACAGCATCACCGCAGAGCGCCGCGTCATCGATGTGTCGGCGGACAGCGCCAATAGCTGGTCCGGCATTCCTCTGGAGACGGCGCGTCAGGCAGCGATCGCGGCGGATATTACGATCAACGGCCTCGCCATCCTGTGCCGGGACGACAGATGCGGTGGCCGGCCAATGGGGTATGATCTGGAGGAGGCATTCTTCCGCACCATCATCGGCGGCCCCGGCGCGTTCGTGTTGACAGCCGAGGATCGCGCCAGTTTCGAGAGCGCGGTGCGCCGCAAGCTGGTGCTGGAAATCGCCGACTGCCTGCCGCGCAACTGTCAGCACATCATCGGCGCGGCGCCGCTTTAGAGAGTCATTCCGATTTAGATTGAAACACCCGAGCTCGCTCTCTCAACCCCCTTTCCCGGCGGGGAGAGGGTCGGGATGAGGGGCGCTTCCCAGGACTGCTGGTGCTGTAACCCCTCACCCGGCGCTTTGCGCCGACCTCTCCCCACGGGAGAGGTGAAGAACGTGCGTCGGCGAGCGTTTCGATCTTAGCAAGAAATGAACTAGGGCATTTCCGATTTAGGTCGAATGTTGTCCCTCTTAGTCATCCCGGGCCTTGTGCCCGGGATCCATCTCTCGGCTGGCGTCGACAGGTGCAGTTGGATGGATCCCGGGCACAAGCACCGGGATGACA
>JAEZBU010000403.1 GCA_023426855.1 Pseudomonadota bacterium
CACCGGGATTAATCCCGTCCGCACCGGACTGGGCCAGGAAGGCGCCAGGTACGACTTTGACACCACAGCGTTTCCAAAGGGTTACCGTCGCTTCGACGCCACCGCCGATTTGGCTCATATCGAGCCACAGGAAGAAGCCGCCAGCAGGCCTTTTGTAACCAAGCTTACCGGAAAGCATCTCGTCGCAGATGTCGAATTTGGTGCGATAGGCTTGGCGAATGACGGCGACGTGCTGCTCCTCGGACCAGATCGCCACCGAAGCATGCTGAACGATGCCGGGCATTTGCGGCGCAGTCAGGTTGCGGATCTCGGCGAACGTTTCCAGGAAATCACCGTCGCCGGCCGCGAAGCCGGAGCGCAGGCCCGGCAGGTTGGAGCGCTTGGACAGCGAGTTGAAGACGACCAGGTTGCGATAGCCATCCGGCGTCGTGGCGGCGACTTCGAGCGCGCCGGTCGGCGGATCGCCCGTATAGATCTCCGAGTAGCATTCGTCGAAGAACAGCATGAAATCATGACGGCGGGCCAGTTCTAGCGCGCGGCGCACATAGGCCGGGGTCGCCACCGCGCCCTGCGGATTGGCCGGCGAGCACAGGTAGAAGGCCACCGTGCGCTGCAGGATGTCGGGCCGGGCTTCCAGCTCATCGAGATCCGGTAGATGCCCCGTGGCCTCCGTGGCGTTGAGGTAATAGGGCTCGCAGTTGGTGCCGTACACCGCGCCGAGATAGGCATGATAGAAGGGGTTGGTCAGTACCATGACGGGACGCCCCTCGACCTGCTTGCGACCCACGGCCGGCAGCGCGGCGAAGAACAAGCCCTCGCGCGAGCCGTTCAGCGGATGCACTTCCCGCACCGGATCGATTTTCCCGGTCAACCCGTAGCGCCTGCCGATCCATGATGCGATGGCACCGCGCAATTCGTCGGAGCCGCGGATCTTCGGATAGGTCGACAGAAGCTGCTTGGCCTCTTCCATCCGCTCGATCACAAACCCCGGCATAGTCTCGTTAGGATCGCCCGCGGTCATTTCGATGATATCGGGGTTGCCCGGTGGAATGTTTTCCAGCAAACGGGCGAGACGCGTGAACGGCGAAAGGATGGCGCCTTGAGCCAGCGCTTCGAGACCTGGATTGGCAGTCATAATTGAAACGAACCTCCCTCGTATGATGATCGAGACAGTCGCCAAGCCCAGCCGCACGTTCTAGAGCGAATTTCTCGATCTGAATCACACTAGAAGCTTTATGATTTTAGCGTCCCAATTCCGAAGTTCACTCGGGCGCCTTACCGCTTAGACGAACTTCGGAATCTGGACGCCAGTGCGGCAGCAGGGAGGTCTAGTCGAGGAATGCGGCGAACGCCAGCATCGGCTGAAGCGCCGCATGATCCCCAGCGCGGCATCAGCGCACGCCGATCCTGCGGAACCGATCATCTTTCTGCGTGTTATTGAGGCAACTTGCCTGCCAGCGCGCAGGCCCCAGCAGGGGCACCCAGATGAACGGTATGCGGCCTGGGTGCCCTTGAAACGACGTTTCCCTCAGAAGCGATCAGCGAACCCGGCGTGGATTCAGATAGTATTCCGCTTCCTGGCGCTCGATCTTCGGCTCAAGCTTCCCTGAGCGCACGTCAGCCCACAAGCGATACATGTGACGGCGGCACGCCGATTTGAAACCGATCGTGCCGGTGAACATTTTCAGCACCGTCAGCAGCTTGCGGTCCGCGTGATCCTTGCGGACTTTGCATTTCCAATAACCGCCGAGCGAAATGATCTTGCCGTCGATGTGCCCGACCTTTTTGTTCAGCTCATCGAACAGCGTGTAATCACCGCCGACGCTGAAGAAGTCACGCCGCAAGCGGTAGAATACCGGCCGGCCGTTGCGCTCGATGAAGAACGAGAAGTTCTCCGGCAGGATCGGCCATTTGTTGGCTGATCGCTCCAGGTAAGTGATCGTGCTGTCATCGGTGGTGTTGATCGCATAGGCCGTGACGCCGACACCCCGCGCGCCAACCGTAAGCTGCAAGCTGCGGCCGATCATCAGGTCCATGCTGGCGCGCCAGTTGAGGCTTGCGGTAAACATCTTGACGGCGAGGCGCTTGTCCATGCCGGTCTTGTTCTTCCACAGATCCTCGCGATAGCCGAGCAGGCCGGTGCGTTTTCCGTCCTCGATGACCTCGGCAAAGATGTCCATGTCGGTCGAGAACTGGCGCGACTTGGCGCGATTGCGCGAGCGCTTGTAAATGCCGAACTCGTACGAGTTCAGGTTGGTCAGCCAGATATCGACGTCGAAGCGATGCCAGCTGGTGTCCGACATCGCCTTGCCGGCAACCGACTTCTCCGGATGCTCGGCGACCTGGCGTTTAACGTCCGCTGACGCCGTCTCGTCGCGCGCGACCGCATCCGGAACCATGGTGTCTGTCATGTCTGGGCCTCCCGTCGCCTCGACGCGCGAATCAGCATGAGGGAGACCGTACCACTCACAGGCAGCGAGGTCGGCAGCACCACGAAATTTGCTTTGGAAAACGAACCGCTAGGCGGTTATCTCGCACCGAAGATTGCGCTGCCGACGCGGACGTAAGTGGCGCCGAACTCTACCGCCGTCTCGAAATCCGCGCTCATGCCCATGCTGATTTCCGGCAGCCCGAGCTCCTTGGCGAGCTTGGCGAGAAACGCAAAATGCACCGCGGGTTCTTCATCGACCGGCGGAATGCACATCAGCCCGGCGATATCGAGCTTCAGGTCGTTGCGGCAGGTGGCGACGAAATCCGCTGCCTCGCGCGGCAGCACGCCGGCCTTCTGCGGTTCCTCGCCGGTATTGACCTGAACCAGCAGCTTCAGCCGACGGCCCTGCTTGTCCATTTCCTCCGCGATCGCCTTGGCGATCTTCATGCGGTCAACGGAATGAATGGCGTCGAACAATTGAACCGCTTCCTTGGCCTTGTTCGACTGCAGCGGACCGACGAGATGCAGTTCGATATCGGGAAACTGCGCCTTCAAGGCTGGCCATTTGCTCTTGGCTTCCTGCACGCGATTCTCGCCGAACACGCGCTGTCCCGCTTCGATGACCGGCAAAATGTGTTCGGCATCGAACGTTTTCGAAATCGCGATCAGGTTCACGCTGGCCGGATCACGGTTCACGGTGCGCGCGGCATTGGCGATGCGCTGGCGGATTTCAGCGAGGGCTTCAGCAGATGTGCTCATGACGTCACCGTATCGTCTTCGGCGTTGGCAGTCTGGCTGACCGGATACGGGATGAAGCTGTGTTCGTCACTGGCAAGCAACTGCATGTACTTTCTATTGATGAAGAGCTTGTCGCGGCCCTGCTTTTCTTCATCCAGCACGCCGATGTCGACGAGCTGCTTGAGGTAGCGCGAGGCCGAGACCCGCTTGACGATGCCCCGTTCGGTGAGATGACCGATGCGCGAGTAGGGCTGAGCGAATATCGCCTGGATCAGCTCGTGTGAATAGACCGCCGGGGCATTGACGCGCACATAGGCGGCCGTGTTCTCGATCAGCTCGCGGATGGCGCGGATGCGCAGGTTTGTCCAGGACGCTGTCGTTTCCACCGCGGTCAGCAGATACAAAATCCAGGCCTCCCACTCACCACGCTGCGTGACGGCCTGCAGCAGCCGGTAATAGTCCGGCCGCGTGCGCAGGATGTGCCGGCTGAGATAGAGCGTCGGCATGTCGAGCAGTCCGGCTTGCACCAGAACCAGCAGATTGAGGATGCGGCCGGTGCGGCCATTGCCATCGGGGAACGGATGGATCGCTTCGAACTGGTAATGCAGGATCGCCATACGCACGAGCGGATCGACGTCGTCGCCCGCGTGCAGGTAGCTCTCCCAGTTGCCGAGCATCTCGCGCAGCCGGTCCGGGCCTTCCGGCGGTGTATAGATGATCTCGCCGGTGAAGGTATTCCTGAGCTGTGTACCCGGCGTCTTGCGGACATCCATGGTGATGCCCTTGATCACACTGCAGACGTCGATCGCGGTGCGCGCCGTCAACGGCCGGTCCTTCAACGAGCGGTAACCGCTGGTCAGCGCCGAGCGGTAGCGCAGCGCCTCCTTGGTGGCCGGATCGCCGCCTTCTTCGCCCTGACCGGCTTCGCGAAACAGCGCGTCGTTGGTGGTGACGATATTCTCGATCTCGGAGCTGTCCCTGGCTTCCAGCAGCGGGATCGTATTGATCAGCACCGACTGGTCGGGAATCAGTCGCCCGGCCAAGTTGAGCTCAGCCAATGCACGATGTGCCGCCACGCAGCGTTTCAGCACCGCTTTCGTTTCCACCTCCACGCTCGGGGGCAGGGCAGGCAGGGTGTTGTAGGGTTTGGCAGTGTCAGGTTGCATCGACGACGTCTATATGTGCAGTTTCGAGGCTGAAATGAACATAAGCTTCTCGTCATGTGCATGGAATGGACACGGCCAGAAAACATGTTCATATTTACGCCTTTCGTGAACATATATCACTTGATGTGTTCATCGAATCGACTCTTCTCAGAAATATGTTCACGATTTCGATTTTCGTGAACATATGGGTTGGGATATGTCTACGACATCGACATGATGCTTGGCTCATGCGCAAAGGATCGGCGAATCTGAACATGATCGCGGCGGAAGGCCCGATCCAGGGCCGCCGGCCTTGACCCGCATTCACCTTTCGGGCTGATATCCGCCCGCACTTTCCGACATCCGAGAGAATCGAAGTCTTATGGCCATCGAACGCTACAGCGCGCCAGCGCGAGAGAAGCATTGGCAGCAGATCTGGGACAGCCGCGAAGTCTTCAAGGCGTCAAACGAAGACACGCGCGCCAAGTGCTACGTTCTCGAGATGTTTCCGTACCCGTCCGGCCGTATCCATATGGGCCACGTGCGCAACTACACGATGGGTGACGTGTTCGCCCGCTACAAGCGCGCGAAGGGCTTCAACGTTCTGCATCCGATGGGGTGGGACGCGTTCGGCATGCCGGCCGAGAACGCCGCCATGGAGCGCAAGACGCACCCGGCCAAATGGACCTACGCCAACATCGCCGCCATGAAGGCGCAGCTGAAATCGATGGGCCTGTCACTGGACTGGTCGCGTGAGTTCGCAACCTGCGATGTCGCCTACTACCACCGCCAGCAGATGCTGTTCCTGGATCTCTATAAGAAGGGTCTGGCCTATCGCGGCGTCGGCAAGGTCAACTGGGATCCGGTCGACCAGACGGTGCTCGCCAACGAGCAGGTGATCGACGGACGCGGCTGGCGTTCGGGCGCTCTGGTCGAGACGCGCGAAATGCCCGTCTGGTATTTCAGGATCACCGACTATGCCGACGAGCTGCTGTCCGCTTTGAGCACGTTGGACCGCTGGCCGGAGAAGGTGCGCCTGATGCAGGCGAACTGGATCGGCCGTTCGGAAGGCTTGCAGATGCGCTACAAGCTGGCCGGCAAAGCGCTGCCCGCTGGCGTCGATGAGCTGGAGGTCTTCACCACCCGCGGTGACACGATTTTCGGCGGTAGCTTCTGCGCTCTGTCACCCGGACATCCGCTGTCATTGGAGCTGGCCAAGTCCAATCCGGCGCTGGCCGCATTCCTGGAAGAATGCAGCCACGTCGGCACCTCGGAAGAGGACATCAACAAGGCCGAGAAGAAGGGCTTCGACACCGGCCTGACCGCGACGCATCCGCTGATTCCCGACCGCAAGCTGCCGGTTTACGTCGCCAACTTCGTATTGATGGGTTACGGCACCGGCGCCATCTTCGGCTGTCCGGCCCATGACCAGCGCGACTTCGAATTCGCCACGAAGTACGGTCTGCCGATCGTTCCCGTGGTCGTACCGGAAGATCAGGACCCGAAGACCTTCAAGCTGTCCGGCGAGGCCTATGATGGCCCGGGCCGCATCGCCAATTCCTCATTCCTCGACGGCAAAACCATCGACGAGGCCAAGGCTGAGGTCGCGCGGCGGATCGAAGACGTTGCCAAGGGTGAGCGCAAAGTCATGTACCGGCTGCGCG
Source organism: Pseudomonadota bacterium (assembly GCA_023426855.1). Classification (GTDB taxonomy): domain Bacteria; phylum Pseudomonadota; class Alphaproteobacteria; order Rhizobiales; family Hyphomicrobiaceae; genus ZC4RG25. The sequence goes on from JAEZBU010000403.1 coordinate 5,979, forward strand.
ACTGGGGCATCTCGCGCCAGCGCTACTGGGGTTGCCCAGTACCGGTTATCCATTGTGAAGCCTGCGGTGTGGTTCCGGTCCCGGTTGATCAGTTGCCGGTGAAGCTGCCCGATGACGTCACCTTCGACGTACCCGGCAATCCGCTGGTGCGTCATCCGACCTGGAAGCACGTCAACTGCCCGTCGTGCGGCAAGCCCGCGGTCCGCGAAACCGACACCATGGACACGTTCGTCGACAGCTCCTGGTATTATGCGCGGTTTGCATCGCCTGACGCCGAGGAACCAATCAACGCCGCGGCCGCCAAATACTGGCTGCCCGTGGATCAGTATATCGGTGGCGTGGAGCACGCGATCCTGCACTTGCTGTATTCGCGCTTCTTCGCCCGTGCCATGACGGCAACCGGCCATCTGAACGTAAAAGAGCCGTTCGCCGGATTGTTTACGCAGGGCATGGTTACGCACGAGACCTACAGCAAGAACGGCCAGTGGCTGCTGCCGACCGAAGTCCGGTTCGAGGGCGAAGGAGACAACCGCCGCGCCATCGAGATCAGCACCGGCGATCCGGTCGTCATCGGCTCGATCGAGAAGATGTCGAAGTCGAAGAAGAACCTGGTTGATCCCGACGACATCATCAAAGCCTACGGTGCGGACTGTGCGCGCTGGTTCATGCTGTCCGACAGTCCGCCGGAACGCGATGTCATCTGGACGGAAGCCGGTGCCGCCGGCGCCAGCCGCTACATGCAGCGCATCTGGCGGTTGATCGACGAGGCGCTGCCGCTGGCGGCACCCGCTGGAAGCGCGAAGCCGAATGCATTCGGCAAAGACGCCGACACGCTGCGGCGGTCCGCACATAAGACGGTCGCCAAGGTTGGACAGAACATCGAGAACCTGCGCTTCAACGTGGCCGTCGCGCAGATCTACGAATTCTCGAGCGCTTTCCAGACGGCACTGAACGGCAGTGGCGACGGTCTTGCGTGGGCGATCCGCGAAGCCGCGGAACTGCTCATTCAGATGATCGGCCCAATGATGCCGCATTTGGCCGAAGAATGCTGGGAGCGGCTTGGATACAACACCTTGCTTGCGGATCAGCCCTGGCCGACGCCGGAAGCGGCCCTTCTCGTTGACGATACGATCACCATTGCCGTACAGGTGAATGGTAAGCGGAGGGACGAGCTGACGATTGCCAGGGGTGCCAGTCAGGCAGAGATCGAGGCAGCAGCGTTGAAGCTGGAGCCTGTGGTCAAAGCATTGGAGGGGCGGGCCGTGAAGAAGGTAATCGTCGTTCCGCAGAGGATCGTGAATGTGGTCGTCTAAGGGGGAAGCAGCTTCGGCCTCAATCCGGCCTCGCAATCGCATTGCTGCGCGTTCGCTCGCGCTGGTCATGCTGATTGTGCCGGCGTTGGCGGCCTGCGAGGGGTCTTCCGGCTTCCGTCCGATGTACGGATCTGCCGTTGGCGGTGCCACGGCCGAAAAGATGGCTCAGGTCGAATTCGGCGTGATCCCAGGCCGCGTCGGCCAGCGCATCCGCAATGACCTGATCTTTGACAGCACAGGTGGCGGTTATGCTCTGCCGCCGGAGTATCGCTTCGACGTCACCATCCGTGAGCAGCTTGTCTCGACCCTGGTGAACCACAAGGGCGAAGCGCAAAGCCAAGTCTATAACCTTGAAGCCAAGTTCCAGCTCATCCGCCTGTCTGATAAGCGCGTGGTTTTGCAGGGCACCAGCTTCGGCCGTGCCGGCTTCGAGCGTTACTCCTCGATCTTCTCCAACGTCCAAGCCAAGCAGGACGCTGAAAACCGCGCGGCGCGGACGATCGCAACCGACTTGAAGAGCAGGCTTGCAGCTTATCTTGCCGGCGCCGCCTGATCGCGAGAAATCGTGCAACACGGCGCTGGCCAATGACATGCGCCAGCGGACCCGTCTGACAGCATGACCGCGGTTAAAGCCCATCAAGCCGAGCAGTTTCTCCGAACGCTCGACAGCAAGTATAAAGCCATCCTAGTGTTCGGCACCGACGCTGGGCTTATCTCCGAGCGCGCGCGGGCCGCAGCTCAACGCCTGGCTAGCGGCGGCGGGGAAGTCCTACGCATCGAGGATGGCGATCTGGAAACCGATGCCGACCGCCTGATCGTCGAACTGCAGACGCTGCCGATGTTCGGCGGACCCAAAGTCATCCATACCCGCGCCAGCCGCCGGGTGACGACGAACGTTCTCAAACCGATCCTCGAACAACAGATGCTTGTCGCGTCGCTGGTTGTCGAAGCCGGTAGCCTCACACCAAGCGATGCGATGCGCGCACTCTTTGAGAAGTCGCCGGTCGCTGCTGCCATTGCTTGTTACGCGGATGAAGGACGTGATCTCGACAGTCTTGTCCGCGATACACTGAAGGAGGCTGGCCTGACGATCTCCACTGCTGCACAGCAGGCTCTCGTCAGCCGCCTCGGCGCCGATCGCGCGTTGTCGCGCGGTGAGCTGGACAAGCTCGTGTTGTATGCACGGGGAAAGACTGAGATTGACATTGAAGATGTCGATGCAATCGTTGGGGATGCTTCCGAGCTGGCCATTGAGAAGGTCATCCTGGCTGCGGCCTCCGGCCGGCCCGATGTTGCCGTCGAGGAATATGACCGTGTGATCGCAGCTGGCGAAAGTCCGCAGGTTGTTATCTTGTTTCTGCAACGATACTTCCAGCGTCTGCACCGGTTACGCACCGCGCTCGAGTCGGGCAAATCGCTCGACGACGCCCTCCGGTTGCTGAGACCACCTATCCATTTCAAAACTCGCCCATTGATCGAGGCGCACTGCCGCGCCTGGACATCGGCCAGCCTGCGCGATGCACTCTCGAAGATTTCGGAGACGGCCAAGGCCGCACGCTTGAACTCCGCCCTGGAAGCAACGCTGGCTGGTCAACTTGCACTTGATCTCGCGGCCGGCGCGGCCAAATCGCGATCGCCGGGACGATAACTCTGGCTTTCCCTGCCGCGCGCGCCGTTCTATGCCAGCAACTTGGTGCACCCTTTCAGCCGTCAGCCTCTCCAGGAGACCTTCATGACCACCACCTATGACGTCGTCGGCATTGGCAATGCGATCGTCGACATCATCGGGCGGTGCGATGATGCGTTTCTCACGCGGCACGATGCTGTGAAGGGGCGTATGCAACTTGCGGAATTGGAAACCGTCACCCGCCTTTACGATGCCATGGGCCCCGCCGTTGAGATTTCTGGCGGATCGGTGGCCAACACCATGGTGGGCATTGCCTCCTTCGGTGGCCGTTCGGCATTTATCGGCCGGGTTGCCGATGATGAGTTTGGTGGGATCTTCTCGCATGACATCCGCGCCGCCGGGGTCGCCTACACCACGCCGGCAGCTCAACTCGATATCCCGACCGCGCGCTGCCTGGTTCTGGTGACGCCGGATGGCGAGCGCACCATGAACACGTTCCTCGGCGTCAGCTCCTATCTCGATGGCGGTGCCGTCGACCCGGCGACGATTCAAGCAGCCAGCATCATCTATCTCGAGGGCTATCTGTTCGACCGCCCGGAAGCTAAGGCCGCGTTCCGGCAGGCAGCGGATATCGCGACGCAGGCCGGCCGCAAGGTGGCGCTCAGCTTGTCGGATGCCTTCTGCGTCGACCGGCATCGGGCCGAATTCCTCGACCTTGTTCGCTCGCGCGTCGATATCCTGATCGCCAACGAAAGCGAGATCACATCTCTTTATGAGGTCAATTCATTCGACGAGGCGGCGCAGCGCGCCGCTGCAGATACCGGAATTGCCGCGTTGACCCGCAGCGCTGATGGATCAGTCATCCTCGCACGCGGCCACAACCCCATTACGATTGCAGCCGAACCCATCAAACAAGTGGTCGACACCACCGGAGCCGGCGACCTTTACGCTGCCGGCTTCCTATACGGCCTCGCCAGCGGCCGTAGCCTCGACGTCGCCGGACGGCTGGGCAGTCTGGCGGCGGCGGAGATCATCAGCCATCTGGGCGCACGTCCTGAACAGACCTTGGCCGATCTCGCGAAAGCGCGTCAGATCATCTAGCGACCGCGTTTCCTAAAGGTAGTCTTACGAGTTGTCCGACGTTGTTCCGCGCCGGCAATCGACGTCGCTTGCGACCAACCAAGCCATTGTGTGCGCTCAACAAATTTTCCGTCCGAACCCAGATTTCGCCATCCCCAAAACCAGGAACTCAAAACTGGTGGCCACGTTCAGCGTCCATCGACCGAGCTGGTCGGTCGCAGGATAGTCGGTTGGAGGAGTGTTGCAATGAGTGTTCGACGACCGTTGCT
>JAEZBU010000404.1 GCA_023426855.1 Pseudomonadota bacterium
CCGCGGCGATAGCACTTCGGACCGGGGTTGGCGCCGGCACTTTCCGGACCAACCCGGAAGCGCGTACCGTCGAAGTTGAGGATCGAGCCGCCGCCCGCCGCAACGGTATGAATGCGCATCATCGGTACGCGCATGCGCACGCCCGCCACCTCGGTTTCAAAGGCGCGTTCGTATTCACCGGCGAAGTGCGAGACGTCCGTCGACGTGCCGCCCATGTCGAATCCGATGACTTTCTCGAATCCGGCGATCTTGGCGGTTTCGGCCATGCCAACGATGCCGCCGGCAGGGCCGGAGAGAATAGCGTCGCGGCCCTGGAACAGATGCGCAGCCTTCAGGCCGCCCGAGGAGGCCATGAACAGGATCTTGGTTTCTTCGCCACCAGAGGAGGTGAGGGCGCCTGACACCTTCTCGACGTAGCGGCGCAGGATCGGCGAGAGGTAGGCGTCGGCGACCGTGGTGTCGCCGCGGCCGACGAGTTTGATCAGCGGCGAGATTTCGTGGCTGACGGAGATCTGCGCGAAGCCGACCTCGCGGGCCAGCGCTGCAACCTGCTTTTCATGCTCGGGATAAGCAAAGGCATGCATCAGCACGATCGCGATGGCGCCGATGCCGCTGGCGCGCACGCTTTCGAGATCAGCGCGCAATGCGGCGAGATCAACCGGCGTTTCGATGGTGCCGTCGGCACGCACGCGCTCGTTGGCTTCCACGACGCGGGCGTACAGCATTTCGGGCTTGATGATCTTCTTGGCGAAGATGTCGGGGCGCGCCTGATAGCCGATCTCGAGCTGGTCCTTGAGGCCCTTGGTGATGACAAGTGCCGTCGGCTCACCCTTGCGCTCCAGCAGCGCGTTGGTGGCGACGGTCGTGCCCATCTTGATCGCCGAGATGCGGTGGGCCGGGATCGGCGCATCCGACGCGACATCGAGGAAGCGGCGGATGCCCTCAAGCGCCGCGTCTTCGTAGGCTTCCGGATTTTCAGACAACACCTTGCGGGCGCTGACCGTGCCATCCGGCGCGCGGCCGACGACGTCGGTGAATGTGCCGCCGCGATCAATCCAGAAAGCCCATTTCCCGGAACCGTTAGTGGCGGCGCTCATGGCATACTCCTGCGCGTGTATTGTCCCTTTATCCTATTACCCTTGCTCCACGGCCGATAAAACGTCAATAAATTATTGACATATTATAGCAATGCGAACACGCTGGTTTTATTGGTTGTCGAAGGATAGGGCACATGGCGCGCGATCAGGCACGGCAAGGCGCGAAAAGCGGCACCGCGTCCGTTTCCGTCGGGCCCATCGTCAATTCGGCCCATCTCGCGGCCGGCGCCATTCCCGGATTGTCGGAAGTCGAGTTCGGTCTCATTCTTGCCGGCCATGCTTTTGAGCGGTGGATGGTGCGCGGTATGGCGGCGGCAGGCGTGCCAAATCTCTCGCCCGTCGAGGTTATGCTGCTGCACACCGTTCGGCATCGCGACCGTCCCAAAAAGCTGGCGGATATCTGCCTCGTGCTCGGCATCGACGACACCCATGTCGTGACTTATGCCATCAAGAAACTCGAAGCTGCCGGCCTGGTGACCTCGCAGCGCATTGGCAAGGAAAAGATGATCTCCGCCACAAAGGCCGGCGAGGAGGCCTGCCAGCGCTATCACCAGATCCGCCAGAGCGTGCTGGTTAAACCAGTTGTGGCCACAGGTTTGCCGAACGCGGCGCTTTCCGAACTCGGCGCGCTCCTGCGTACGCTTTCGGGCCATTATGACCAGGCGGCGCGGGCGGCGACGTCCTTATAAATACGGACGATTATTGTCGCTGACGAGTTGTCAAACGGCCTTTATAATTCGATCCCCTGGGCTGTCAAAGGCAACAATCGGATAAGCAGATAGCCTTCATTTTAAGCGCGACATTTGCCGGGCATCAGGGAACAATAGCCGCTGGTGCCGTGATGGATGCTGCTTTGGGGGATGAGTGGAAGAGATAATGTACGCGCGCGCGCGACCTGACGTCTCCGCTCGAGGGGAGGCATAAATCATGCTGCGGCGCATTTTGGATGGTCTTTACATTGCCGCCGGATACCTGGCCGGCTTGTGCCTCATCGCGATCTTCCTGCTCATGATCGCGCTCTCGCTCGGCAGAGAATTTGGCATCAACATACAGTCCGGCGATGATTTCACCGCTTGGTGTCTTGCAGCGATGTCGTTTCTCGGCCTGGCGCATACATTCAAGTCTGCAGAGCTGATCCGTATGGGCTTGCTGGTCGAGCGTCTGGAGGGACGGCGCCGGCAGATCATGGAAATTGTTGCCCTGACGATCGGCATGCTGATCGTCGGCTTCATGAGTTGGGCGATGATCCTCATGACCTACGATAGCTGGTTTTTAAACGACCTATCGAGCGGGGTTATCGCCGTGCCGCTGTGGATTCCACAGCTCGGACTTTCGGTTGGCACCAGTATTCTCTTTATCGCGATTGTCGACGAGCTTTTTACCGTTTTGACGGGTGGTTTCCCGCGGTACTCGAAGGCGCCGCCGAAGACAAAAGAAGAAATCATCGAACGCGCCGCGTCTGGGAACCTCTAAAATGCAATTGGAAATGGTCGAGGTTGCACTCGCGCTGCTCGCGGTTCTGGCGACCTCATTGATCCTCGGCGTCTGGGTTGGTCTGGCGCTGGTCTTGAGCGGCTTTGCCGCGATGATGTTCGTATCGAATGTCCCTATCGGCGCGGTTCTCGCCACGACGATCTGGAGCGCCAGCGCGTCCTGGACGCTCGCGGCGCTGCCGCTGTTCATATGGATGGGCGAAATCCTGTTCCGAACGCGCCTGTCGGAAGAGTTGTTTCGAGGCATAGCGCCCTGGGTCGGCCGGTTGCCGGGACGCCTCGTGCACGTGAATGTCATCGGGTGTGGAATTTTTGGAATGGTGTCCGGCTCGTCCGCTGCGACGTGCGCCACCGTTGGCAAGATCGCGATGCCGGAGTTGGCAAAGCGCGGCTACGACGAGAAGATTGTCATTGGCTCACTTGCAGGATCGGGCACCCTTGGCCTGATGATCCCGCCGTCGATCACCATGATCGTGTATGCGGTTCAGGCTGAAGTATCGCTAATCCAGATGTTCCTGGCTGGATTCCTGCCGGGTCTGGTCGTGATGCTGTTGTACTCGGGATATATCGCGGGCTGGTCGTTGTGGAACGCCGACAAACAGCCCCCGCCAGAGCCGCGCTTGAGCTTCAGGGAGTCGATCAAGGAGTCGGCAAACCTGATCCCGACGCTTTTGCTGATCCTTTTTGTGTTCGGGATGCTCATTTCGGGCAGCGCGACAGTCACGGAATGCGCGGCCTGGGGCGTATTCGGGGCCCTCGGTATCGCCTGGTGGCAGGGGTCCCTGACGTGGCAGTCGTTCTGGGCCAGCGTCATGGGCGCGACCCGCACGACGACTATGATCATGCTCATTCTTGGTGGTGCAGCGTTCATGTCCGCGGCGATGGCGTACACGCAAATTCCAGCAGCCATTGCCGAATGGGTTGCAAGTCTAAACCTCGGAGCAGGCACTCTCATTGCGTGCCTGACCGTCGTTTACGTCATCCTCGGAATGTTCCTTGATGGCATATCGATGATCGTGCTGACGATGGCGATTGTTTTGCCATTGGTGCAGAAGGCCGGGTTCGATTTGATCTGGTTCGGCGTTTTCATCGTTCTCGTCGTCGAGATGGGGCAGGTGACGCCGCCGGTCGGGTTTAATCTGTTCGTTCTGCAATCGATGAGTGGCAGGGATAGCTGGACGGTCGCCTATGCCGCCCTGCCATTCTTCTTCCTTTTGGTGGCGGCTGTCGCGATTATCACGGCATTTCCGCAAATCGCACTGTTTCTGCCGAGACTGGTATTTCCGGTCTGATATGGATTTAAATGGCTCATAGGGAGAAGGGAGCTCAACGCATGACAATCTGGTTGAAAACAGCGAAGGCGGTGGCCACTGCCGTTGTTGCGACAACGGCTTTTGCCACGGTAAGCAGCGCGCAGACCAAATGGAATTTGCCTGCGGCATACCCAGCGACCAACTATCATACCGAGAACTTGATCTGGTTTGCCGAAGAGGTGAAGAAGGCAACCGGCGGCAAGCTCGAAATCACGGTTCATCCGGGAGCATCATTGTTCAAGGCGCCCGAAATCAAGCGCGCCGTGGCAACGGGTCAGGCTCAAATCGGCGAAGTGCTGATCTCGATCCACGAAAACGAAGATCCCGTGTTCGGTCTGGACACGATCCCGTTCCTTGCATCCAGCTACGCTGACGCCAAGAAGCTATGGGAAGCTCAGAAGCCGGCTTTCTCCAAGAAACTCGGCTCGCAGAACATGATCCTGCTGTACTCGGTTCCGTGGGGACCGCAGGGCATCTACGCCAAGAAAGACATCAACAATGTCGACGATATGAAGGGCCTGAGGATGCGGGCCTACAATGTCGGCACCACCCGCATCGCTGAGTTGGTCGGTGCGCAGCCCGTGACGGTTCAGGCTGCCGAACTTCCGCAGGCGCTGGCGACTGGCACGGTCAACTCCTTCATGACGTCGGGTTCGACAGGCTACGACAGCAAGGTGTGGGAGACGATGTCCCACTGGTACGACACGCAGGCGTGGATTCCAAAGAACGTCATCTTCGTCAACAAGTCGGCTTTTGATGCTCTGCCCAAAGATCAGCAGGATGCTGTTCTCAAGGCGGCTGCTGCTGCAGAGGAGCGCGGCTGGAAAATCGCCCCCGAGAAGGCTCAGTGGTACATTGATGAGCTCAAGGCGAAGGGCATGAAGGTCGTGCCGCCTGGAGCGGAACTCAAGGCCGGTCTCGCCAAGATCGGCGACCAGCTCACGGCTGACTGGCTCAAGAAGGCTGGCGCAGACGGACAGGCAGTCGTCGACGCTTACAAGAAGTAGGCTTTTCACGCACGGGTGTCGGGCTCATTCAGTCCGGCACCCCATCTTTCTGCGCTTACGCAGCAGTTACATATTTGCAGCGCTGGCGGTCGCTATAGGTGCCGCAGCAGGCGCATCGCCCGTTTCGTTGAGATCGGTCTTCGCCATTCCTGCAGACACTGCAATCATGAAAATGGCGGCGAATACGTAGTACAGCGTCCTCACGGTCCGTTCCTCCGTAGCCTGTTCCGCTTTTCTTAGTTTGTTGACCTAACACGAGCCGTCCGAATTTGGGCAAAAGAATGGTCAAAATGGGGAATTCCAGGCAGAAGTGTGGCAATAGCGTTACCGCAGCGTGTGGCGCACTGCCCAAGCCGCTTCAATGCTGCCGTTTTTGCAGGTAAATCAAGCAAGCATGCCCTGGAAAATCATCACGCAAGCCATGGGATTTGGCGAAGGCGGCGCTGTGCGCTCGGTCCTGGCGAATTTATGCACAGGCCTGGGGCTGGAGCGGCTATCTCCCCGGTCCTCCAGCCAACGCACCAGCGTCGCGTTCACGGTTGCTGTCATCAGCTTGTGCGCAAAGCTATCGAAAGCCGACGGCGTGTCGATAGCGCTTGAAGCGCGCGCCTTCGAGCAAGTTTTTCACGTGCCGCCAGAAGAGGAAGCCAACGTCGAACGGCTCTACGACATCGCCAAGCAGGATGTCGCCGGCTATGACGCTTATGCGGACAAGGTTGCGCGGCTGTTGGCGGACGAACCGCACTTGAAGCGCGACGTGCTTGAGGCGCTGTTTCATATCGCGGCGGCGGACGGCGTGTTTCACGGCGCCGAGGACATCTACCTGCGCGACGTGGCGCAGCGCTTCGGTTGCACAGAAATGGAATACCGCGCGATCCGCGCGATGTTCGTGCGCGATCCCGACGATCCCTATACGGTTCTCGGCATAGCGCCGGATGTGGCGGACGATGTCCTGAAAGCACACTATCGTCGGCTCGTTCGGGAAAACCATCCCGACGCGCTGTTGGCGCATGGCGTGCCCGAGGAGTTTATCGACGTGGCCAATCGCAAGCTGGCTGCGCTAAATGCTGCCTACGATCAGATTGCCACGGAGCGCGGGCTGTGAGCTTGAAACCTGATAGTCGGCTGGTCTCGGAGTTGACCGAGTCGCTCAATTGCGAGCCGCGCCGATGCAGCGCTCCGGACATGCTGCTGCTGCACTACACTGGGCTCGCCGATTGCGCCAAGGCTATCGACTGGCTGGCGCGGCCCGAAAGCAAGGTATCGTGCCATTACGTGATCGATGTCGATGGGCGTATCGTTCAGATGGTGCCGGAGGCGATGCGCGCCTGGCATGCCGGGTTGTCGAAATGGGCCGGTGAGACTGACATCAATTCCGCCTCGGTCGGCATCGAGATTCACAACCCCGGCCACGATCTTGGTTATCCAGCATTCCCTGACGTGCAGATGGAAGCCGTGATCGCGCTGTCGAAGGACATCATCGCCCGTCACGCAATCCGGCCTGAGCGCGTGCTTGCGCATTCCGACGTGGCGCCGGTGCGCAAAATGGATCCGGGCGAAAAGTTTGATTGGGCGCGTCTGGCGCGCGCTGGTGTCGGACACTGGGTGGAGCCGTTGCCGGTCGTGAAATCCGATCGTGGCATGGGCATGGGATACGGCGGCGATCTCATCTCCGAGATCCAGGAGATGTTTGCGCGCTACGGCTACGATATCGAGGCGACGGGTGAATTCGAGGAAAAAACGCACTTCGTGGTGACAGCTTTCCAGCGCCATTTTCGTCCCGCGCGCGTCGATGGTCGGATCGATCAGTCGACAATCACGACATTGGAAAATCTGCTGACGGCGCTTCCTGGCGCGCGCGTGGCTTGATTTCGACATCGGCTGGTGGCGCCTTCATGCTTGGCGCTCTCACGCGAATGGATGCATCGGTTGCGGAGAGCGGAGCGTGACGGAGCGCGTTGATCCAACACTCGCTACATTGCGGCCGCTCACCGGCGGCGCGATCGTGATCATCGTGGTCTGCTGCATGTGCTGGGGCATCAGCCAGGCCGCGGTCAAAACCGCGAACACAGGTATTCCGCCGCTGCTGCAGGCCGGTCTCCGATCGACGTTCGCCGGACTGCTCGTCTACGCGTGGGCGATGTTTCGCGGCATTTCTCTATTCGAGCGCGATGGCACGTTTCCCGCCGGCCTGATCATCGGCATCAGCTTTGCGGCCAATTTCATGCTGGCGTATCCGGGGCTGCAGTACACCACGGCGTCGCGCGGCGTGCTGTTCATCTACGCCATGCCGTTCTTTGTGGCCATCGGTGCGCATTTTCTCATTCCAGGCGATCGGCTGACGATTCCCAAGATCGCAGGGCTGGCCGCAGCATTCGTCGGGCTGGCGTTGGCCCTGGGCGAGGGGCTGACCGCTGGCATGTCGCCGGAAACAGGTACATTGCTCGGCGACCTGATGTGTTTCGGTTCGGCGGTGGGCTGGGCGTTCAGTACGCTGCTCATGCGGACGACGCGCCTGCGCTATGCGCCTGCCGAGAAGACATTGCTGTATCAGCTTGTGGTGTCCGCGCCGCTTCTGGTGCTCGCGTCGCTTGTGATCGGCGAGGGGCCGCCGTCGTTCTCCGATCCGATCGTCGTGGCAAGTTTCGCCTATACGGTGGTGGTGGTGGCGTTCATCAGCTACGTCACGTGGATCTGGCTGCTGTCGCGGCATCCGGCGTCGGCCGTCACTTCGTTTACCTTCCTGGCGCCGATTTTCGGTGTGATCGGCGGTGCCGTGCTGCTGGGCGAGACCATCTCGCTGCGCACCTGGGCGGCGTTGGTGCTGGTGGCGCTGGGTATCGCGCTCGTCAATAAACCGGTGCGCGCCGCAACCGCCAAGCCTTGACGGATGCCCCCGGGCCCATCTTATTAGCTGCGCCAGCTGGCCGGACGGCCGCTGCCATCGCTGCGTGCGCTTATGGCAATCGGGCGATGGTGGAGGAAAGTCCGGGCTCCATGGAGACACGGTGGCGGCTAACGGCCGCCGGGGGCGACCCCAGGGATAGTGCCACAGAAATCAAACCGCCAGCGGCGGCCTTTCGAGGCCGTGCGGGTAAGGGTGAAACGGTGCGGTAAGAGCGCACCGCGCGACTGGTGACAGGAGCGGCACGGTAAACCCCACCGGGAGCAAGACCAAATAGGGGTGGCCAGGCGTGCGCGGCAACGTGCGACGCCAGGCCCGTTTCCAGGCCCGTCACCCGGGTTGGTTGCTCGAGGCGCGCAGCAATGTGCGTCCCAGATGAATGGCCGTCGCGGAGGAGCGATCCTCCTGACAGAACCCGGCTTACAGGCCAGCTGGCAAATATCCGCGCGGGACCGGGGAGCGCGCCGCACCGTCCCAGCAGGGGCACCGCGCATCGCTATACAACTTGTGCATCGCGCCGCCGCCGCGTTTTGAGAGGCCTTCCGGCCGCCCTATAGTCTGCTTGCGACTCACGAGGGATGCGTCGCT
>JAEZBU010000416.1 GCA_023426855.1 Pseudomonadota bacterium
TGACGTCCGGTGCCGACCAGTTCGATATCATCTGGCACAACGACGACTGGGGCCAGCTCTGGAAGAAGTGGGTTGAGCCGACCGACGACATCAAGGGCATGGAGAACACGGATCCGTGGGTTCTCGAGGCCTTCATCAATGACGACAACAAGCCGACCGTTGTGCCGATGGCGCACACCGTCGGAACGTTCTTCTATCGCAACGACCTGCTGCAGCCGAACGAAGTGCCGAAGACTCTGGACGAGCTGGTGAGTGTAAGCCAGCGGCTTCAGAAAGAAGGCAAGGTCAAGTGGGGCTTCTCCGGCCCGATGGCTATGAACAACACGTGGTTCACCTTCTGGTGGACGATGTGGGGTAACAACTGCGACATCTTCAAGCCGGTCTTTGAGCGGGACCACGAAAAGCTCAAGGCAAGCGGCTTTGAGCCGGCCGTGACCGAGCCGTGCCATCAGGAGATCGTCGAGTTCTGGTGGGATGCGATCCACAAGCACAAGATCAGCCCTCCAGGTACGTCTGCTTATACTCGCAATGAATCGAACGCCCTCTTCATGGCTGGCGATTCGGCGTTCACTCTGATCGACTCGACGCACTACGGCGAGTTCAATGATCCGAAGCGCGCGAAGATCGCGGGTAAAGTTGGCATGGCGCCGTGGCCGGTGGGTCCCCGCGCTGACAAGCCGACGTCCTGGAATGAAGTCTGGGGTTGGGCGATCCCGATCGGTGTTCCTGCTGAGCGCAAGGCCGTTGCCAAGAACATGCTGGCGGCAATGCTGGCTGACGAGGAAGGCCAGAAGGCTATGTGGGACAAAACCGGTGGCCCTCCGCCGAACATCAAGCTGTGGCCGAAGCTACGTGAAAGCGACCCGGTATTCGACATGCTTTCGAAGGCCGTGTTCGACAACAAGCCGGTTGCACACTCTGCTTACTACTTCCCAGAGTGGCCGGCCGTTCACAAGGCGTACTCGGACATGGTCGTAGCGGCCATGACTGGCAAGCGCGAAGACATCCCCAAGGTCCTGAAAGAGGGTGCAGCGAAGATCCAAGCTGCAGCCAAGGGCAACTAAGACAATAAAAGTCACTCAGACATCTGGGTGACCTCTGCGAACCAGGGATCGCGGCGTATAAGCGCCGCGATCTCGGTTATAGGATCACATCACGCTCTCCAGTAAGCGATGACAATTCCGGTTTAGGTTCTCCTAATGGCATCACGAAGTTTCCTCGGGCTCGACGAGAAAAAGCGTTTTATGCTTTTGCTCATCGCTCCGGCCGTCATAGGCCTTGTCGCATTCCAGATCGTCCCGATTCTTGTCGGCGCCAATGCGAGTTTTCGCGACTGGTCGCTGCATGATCCGCAAAAGACGTGGGTTGGCCTCGCCAACTACAAGTATGTTCTGACGGACGGCGACTTTCTCACGACCATTCTGCCAAACACGTTTGGCTTCATGTTCGCCAGCGTAATTTCCTCTCTGATTTTCGGCATGTGCGTTGCTCTGCTGCTCAATCGAAAATTCGCAGGCCGCTGGCTGGTTCAGACAATCATTCTGCTGCCTCTCATGGTCGCGCCGGTTATTGCGGCAATCATGGTACGGTGGATGTTCAACGACCAGTTCGGCATCGTGAATGTCGTGCTCACCGCAATCGGTCTTGAACCGATCTCCTGGCTGACCAACAAATGGTTTGCGTTCTTCACGATCCTCATCACCGACGTGTGGCTCTGGACACCGTGGTTCGCTCTGCTGCTGCTGGCTGGCCTGCAAAGCCTGCCGCATGAGCCGTTCGAAGCAGCCCGGATCGATGCTGCATCGCCCTGGCGCACGTTCCGCTTCATCACCTTGCCGATGCTACGGCCCGTTATCGTCGTCTGCGTCGTGATCCGCGCAATCGATGCCTTCCGCACCTTCGACATCGTCTGGACGATTACGGGTGGCGGCCCAGCCCGCGCCACGGAAACTTTCAGTCTCTACGCTTATGTCGAGGCATTCCAATTCCTGAACTTCGGCCGCGGATCTGCTGCCGCCGTCATTGGAGCCATTATCATCGTGCTGTTCGCAATGGTGCTCTATCGCATCCTGAACCGCTGGGTGGAGGTGTCGAAATGAGCACTGCCCACGCGATTCCCGCGCCGCAACGGCGCAGCTTTCTGGATGCTTTGGCTCCAGGCGGCAAAAAGGTTTTCTTCGCGCTCGTCGTGTTTGCAGTCTGCTTGCTATTCGCCTTTCCGGTTCTATGGCTAGTCCTGACCTCGCTGCGGCCAGGCTACGCTGTATACTACGTCCACCAGGGCACGGACTTCACCCTCGAGAATTACTCGGAGGTCCTGTCTCAAGCGGTCATTCTGAAGGCGCTATGGAACAGCTTCGCCATTTCAACACTGGCAACAATCCTGTCCCTTGGCGTCACGATCACCTCGGGCTACATGCTGTCGCGGTTCAGCGGCCCGATCCCGAACACATGGTTCGGATTGATCTACGTCTTCCGCTGCGTGCCCTACGTCTCGTGGGTGCTGCCGTTGTACTTCGTGACGCAGGCATTGGGCATCTTCGACACCTATTGGGGTTTGTTGCTGCCACATGTGGCCGTGCACATCTGCTTCTTCTCATGGATCATGAAGGGCTTTTTCGACGGCATCGATCCGTCGATGGAGCACGCGGCAATGATAGATGGTTGCTCGCGGTGGGGCGCGTTCTATCGCGTTGCGCTGCCTGCGGCGATCCCGGGTCTCTCAGCCCTCGCGATCCTGTGCTGGCTGTACACGTGGAATGAGTTCCTATTTGCGCTCATTCTCACCGCAAACAACACACCCATTCTCACCGTTGTGATGGCGCAGTTCGTCCACGAACTCGGCATGGAATGGCACCTCATGAGTGCTACCGCCGTGATCGCTATGGGCCCAGCGCTGCTCATCACTGTCTTTGGCCAGAAGTATGTCATCCGGGGATTGAAGGTTTAGACAATGGCGGAGGTAATTCTCAAAGGCGTTCGCAAGCTCTACGGCAACGTCGTCGCTGTGAAAGATTTCACGCTCGACATCGCCGATCAGGAGTTCGTTGCACTCGTTGGCCCGTCCGGTTGCGGCAAGTCCACCACGCTGCGCATGATCGCCGGTCTGGAGGAAATTTCCGGCGGCACGATCGCCATCGGCGATCGCGTGGTCAACGATCTGCAGCCGAAGGATCGGGACATCGCGATGGTGTTCCAGAACTACGCGCTGTACCAGCACATGACCGTGTACGACAATCTGGCGTTCGGTCTTCGCAATCGGAAAACGCCGGAGTCGGAAATCGACGCGGCCATCCAGCGCGCGGCAAAAGTGTTGTCGATCGAGCCGCTGCTGGCACGTCGTCCGCGTCAGCTCTCCGGCGGTCAGCAGCAGCGCGTCGCACTCGGCCGCTGCATCGTGCGCAATCCGAAGGTGTTCCTGTTCGACGAGCCGTTGTCGAACCTCGACGCCCAGCTTCGCGCGCAGATGCGTCTCGAGATCAAGGAACTGCGCGAGCGCGTTCCCACGACCTCGATCTTCGTTACGCACGACCAGATCGAAGCCATGACCTTGGGCGACCGTATCGTCGTCATGAAGGATGGCTTGGTTCATCAGGTCGGCTCACCACTGGAACTTTACAAGCGTCCCGTGAACCGTTTCGTTGCAAGCTTCATCGGCTCACCGGCCATGAACTTCTTCGATTTGGACCTGTCTGGCAGCGGTGACCAGGTGCAGCTCACCGGTCCGGGCGTCAGCCTCAAGCTGCCCTCGCAGCGGCTGGCTGGTCTCAGCAGCGGTTCGAAGACGGTGTCGATCGGTGTCAGGCCACAGCATCTTTCACTCGGCAGCCCGGCGAATGGCAATCAAATCGGTATTGCCGGCAGGTTGATGGTGACCGAGCAGCTCGGTGACGAACAGATCCTGGCGGTTCGTATCGGAGATAGCGATATTCGCATCGCCGGTGTTGACCCTGAGCTCGCGTTGTCGACCGGCACCAATGTCGAAATCGTGGCTAACGTCGACAACCTGCACATTTTCGACGGAGCATCAGGCGCAGCGTTGCGCTGACGGTTCTCAGAACAAAAGCAAAATCGGAGAATAGAAGAATGAGCGACTTTTACGTAAAGGTCGGCGATACGGTCTCGTTCGCCAAAACCGTCGGTGAAGCTGACGTTTACATGTTCGCCGGCATCACCGGTGACCTGTCCGGCAACCACGTCAACCAGCAGTACATGGAAGCGTCTCAGTACGGCCAGCGCATCGCGCACGGCGCACTGATGATCGGCTTCATGTCGACCTGCTCGACGCTGATGATCGACAAGAGCAACAGCACGGGTCCGGATCGCACCGAAACCCCGGTTTCGCTCGGTTACGACAAGATCCGCTTCCTGGGTCCGGTCTTTCTCGGCGACACGGTGAACCTGACCTACACGATCATCGAGATCGATCCGGTCAAGCGTCGCTCGCGCAGCGAAATCAAGGTCGTCAACCAGCGCGGTGAACTGGTCGGCGTCGGCAATCACATCCTGGCCTGGACCAAGAACAAGGCCTGAATATAGGAGACTAGGGTCGTCATGCGGCTCAAAGACAAAGTTTGCATCATCACCGGCGGTGGCTCGGGTATCGGCCACGCTGCCTGCCTGATGTTCGCCAAGGAAGGCGCGAAGCTGGTCATTGCCGACAAGCGCAAGGATCACGCTGCGTCGGTTGCTGCTGAGTGCGAGAAGCTCGGCGCCAAGGCCATCCCGTTCGAAGTCGACGTCACCAAGACCGCTGAGGTCAAGGCGATGATCGATGAGACCGTCAAGACCTACGGACGCCTCGACGTGCTGCTCAACAATGCCGGTTACGGCATCGCGGGCAGCGTCACCGAGACCGACGAGGACGACTGGGAAGCCCTGATGTCGGTCAACGTGCGCGGCGTGTTCCTGTGCACCAAGTACGCTATCCCAGCGATGACCAAGAACGGTGGCGGCTCGATCGTCAACACCGCCTCGGTCGTGGCCGCAGTCGGCATCCACAATCGGGCGGCCTATTGCGCATCCAAGGGTGCTGTCGCGGCGCTGACGCGCGCCGTCGCGATCGACCACGTGCACGAGGGCATTCGCTGCAACGCGATTTCTCCCGGCACGATCAACACGCCGTACTTCGAGGAAATCCTGGCCAAGAGCCCGGACGCGGCCGCGATCCGCAAGGGTCTGGAAGATCGCCAGCTCATGCGCCGCATGGGTAAGCCGGATGAAATCGCAGCCGGCATGCTGTTCCTCGCCAGTGACGAGAGCAGCTTCGCAACCGGTTCGATCCTCACGATCGACGGCGGCATGACGGCAATCTAAGACGAAGATAACGAGGCACTACAGTGGACGGATTGGCAGACAAGGTGGCGCTCGTCACCGGTGGTGGCGCGGGCATCGGACGTGCGATTGCACTGAAGCTGGCGCGCGAAGGCAGCCATATTGCCATCTTCGACCGTAATGCCTCTGCAGCGGCCGAAACGGCGGACGAAGTCCGCAAGCTCGGCCGCCGCGCCGCATCGACGGAAGGCGACGTCTCAGACGTCGCCTCCATCAACAAGGCGGTCAGCACGCTGAAGGGTGAGATCGGCGCGTTCGATATCCTGGTCAACAATGCCGGTATCGCGCGCCTTGGTCCGCTTCTGACGATGGCCGAGAAAGACTGGACCGACACCTTCGACATCAACGTCACGGGTACGTTCAACGTGATCCGCGCTGTGGTGCCCGCCATGGTGGAGCGCAAGCGCGGCGCGGTCGTGAACCTCGCCTCGTGGCTCGGCAAGCGCGCAGCACCGAACTTCGGCGCCTATGCCGCGTCGAAGTTCGCCATCGTCGGCATGACGCAGGCGCTGGCGCTGGAAGTTGCACCGCACGTGCGCGTGAATGCGGTCGGTCCCGGCCTGATCGTCGGCACTACCATGCGCACCGATATCGACGAAGCTTCAAAGCGGGTCGGCCTGCCGCTCGCCGATGAGCGGGCCAAATCGATTCCGCTTGGCCGCGCCGGAACGGCCGAAGACGTCGCCAAGATCGTCGCGTTCCTCGCCTCCGACGAGGCGGACTATGTCACCGGCGCAATGTACGACGTAACGGGCGGCTCCTGGATGAGCTGAGCCTTAAGGCGAGCCAAATGCCAGCCTCACTGTTCGATCCCGGTCGCATCGGGCCTGTCGAGACACCCAATCGCGTCATCATGGCGTCGATGACGACCCGCTGCGCGGACGAAGAGGGTTTCGTTACCGCGCACACCAAGGCCTATTATGAAGCGCGCGCCAAGGGTGGCGTCGGGCTGATCACCGTAGAAATGGCGGCGCCGGAGAAATGCGGCCGCCACCGGAAATTCGAGCTCGGCATCTATGATGATCGGTTCCTGCCCGGCCTGACCGAACTCGCCAGCCTCATTCATGCGCATGGCTCCAAAGCGTCGATCCAGCTCGGCCACGGCGGTGGACATACGCGCAAGGATATTTGCGGCGAGGCGCCGATCGCGCCATCGGCCATTCCGCACGTGGTGCAAGAGTTCACCACCGAGACCATCATCCCTGAGGCGATGACGGCTGCGCGCATCGAGCAGACCATCGAGGCCCACGTGGCGGCGGCGAAGCGGGCGCGCGCGGCGGGTTTCGATTGCGTTGAGATCCACGCCGCGCATGGCTACCTGATCTCCCAGTTCCATACACCATTTGAGAACCGCCGCGATGACGATTGGGGCGGCAGCCTGGAGAACCGGGCGCGACTGGGCCTGGAAATCACCCGCCGCATCAAGACGCAGGTGCCTGATATCGGCCTGATTTTCCGCCTGACCGTCGATGATCTGTTCCCGGAAGGCCTGCAACTGGCCGAAGGCATCCAGATTGCGCAGTGGGTCGAAGAAGCGGGTGCCGATGCCATTCACGTCGCGGCCGGCCATTACCGGTCGCTGCCGACCGCGATCGGCATGATCCCGCCGATGATCCATCCTGAAGGCACGTTCCTGCCATTCGCGCGCGCCGTAAAGGCACGGGTCAAGGTTCCCGTGATCGCCGTGGCGCGCCTTGGCAATCCGGAACTTGCCGCCGAAGCACTGGCTGACGGCATATGCGATTTCGTTGCGCTCGGCCGGCCTTTGCTGGCCGATGAGCAATGGGTCGCGAAGGCCCAGGCCAGCGTTCCCGTGCGGCGTTGCCTTGCCTGCAACACCTGCATCAACATCATGCGCGAAGGCAATCGCCTGCAGTGCCTGGTCAATGCGCGAACCGGACGGGAAATCGAGTTCGGAGACTCTGAATCCGCGCTGCGTGGTAAGCGCATCGCCGTCATCGGCGCTGGCCCCGCTGGCCTCACGTTCGCAAGCCTCACCGCTTCGAGCGACAACGAGATAACCATTTTCGAGCGTAAGCAGCGCCCAGGCGGTTCTTTGCGTCAGGCGGCACTTGCTCCGCGCTTCCAGGACGTGCAGTCCGAACCCGCGTCGTTCGATCGTTACATCACGAACCTGGAACGGGCGTGCACGTCGGCAGGCGTCACGATTCGCTATGGCGTCGATGTCAACGCCGCGCCGACGCTGCTGTCCGACTTCGACGTCATCGTCGTCGCCTCCGGCGCGCGCTATCGCTACGGCCTCGGGCCGTTTGCCAATGCGCTGCTGACCTCCGGCGCGGCGCAATGGTCGGCGTTCAAGAAGTTGTTCGATCGCGCCGCGTTACGTGATTGGCTTTACTATCGCGCGCGTCGCGCCACCGGAGACACAATCGTAGCGCTGGCAAAACCCGGCCAGCAGGTGATCCTCATCGGTGATGCAGCCCGCGCCGGCAAAAGCCAAGCCGCAATTTCGCAAGCCTTCGAGGCCGCTCTACTCGGCAAGCACGTGGTCAAGGCCGCTTGATCGCACTGCTGGGCTAATCGATCGTCGGCCGATAATCCTCCGCCCCCCAATGCCTGACCCTGCTGCGTTCGGCCCCGTCAGGATCACCCGCCGGTATCAGCCCGTAATGCCGCGCCAGCCGCTTCAACGCCAACTGCAATACGACCTTGCCTGATCGCTGCGGCCAGCCGACAGCGCGCTCCGCCTCCTCAAGCCCTCTCAGATGACAGCAGACATCGATAAGAATGCCGGCCAGCTCCGGCCCGACGGATTGAAGCGCAGTGCGCACGCGCTCCCGCGCGACGATGATCCGATCCTGGAGTTCGATGCCCGCGCCAGGGGCCGCCCGCCGTTCCCGCCGCGAGGAAAAGCCTTCGCCGCCCCAGCTCGTCGTTACCCGCGGCGTCATCTGCGCGAACCAGAAGTCCGCGCGCAAACGTTCGCCGGCCGCGAACTCCTCCTCCGAAATCAGCGCCTTGCCGTCTTTGTCGCGACGGCGATAAAGCCAAGCCAGGGGGCTTTCGGCGTCGTTCACTGCGGGCCGCGGTTCAGCCGCGACTGGCTTGCTCGCTGATGCTTCGATAAGCGCGGCCTTGAGCGCCGCGATCCCGCGCTTGGATGGTCCCAGCCGGTTCTCGCCGAGATCCTTGAGCAATCCGGCCTCAATGGCCGCCGCGAGGCGACTGCGGTCCACCGATCCGACAGCTTTGGCGAACTGATTGCGCGGCGAGAACGCATCCGCGCCATCGGTTGTGAGCTGCAGAAACGAACCACGGCGCGCGAGCACGCGCATCCATGCGGGCGCGGCTGCGCCATCCAGAGGATGCATCATCATGAAGTCCTAACGGTAGCGGGGCTGTCGTCTAGCGGGCAGGCGTAAAGGCCAGGATTTTCGATATGTTCTCGAGCAGCTCGATCGCGCGGTCGAAGTCCTGATCTTCGCGGCGATCCTCGACCACCTGACAGGCATGCGCGACGGTGGTGCGATCACGTTCGAACAACTGGCCAACTTCGGTGAGACTGAGCCCGCAGGTCACGTGGCCCAGATACATGGTAACCTGACGGGCCATAGCGACGCGGGCAGGTCCGCGCGTCGGCAAGCGCAGATGGTCAAGTTGAACATCAAACACACGCGCGACGATTTCTTCCAGCGACCCTCGCAGCTGCAGATCCGCGCCGTCGCATGTCGCGAACTGACCCGGCTCGGACGGCAATGCCAGCAAAGAGGCGTTGAGCTGCATCGATTAGAATCCAGAACTGCAACCTGACTGGCCGGATTTGGCCCGTCTTGATGGTCAGAAAGATACGGCGAGCCAGGCGCCGAGACGGGTTGATCGTAGACATGAGGTGAACGGCGGGGATAAGTCGCCGCGCGGTTAACCGATGCAATTCTCATGCAAAATTGCAACTGCCAGCGGCCGATCCTCCGGCGCAGGACGATGAAATCCCCACACGCAGGATGACTGGCAGGTTGGTGGCTTCCTGATTCAGGAGGCGCCGATGCCGACCAGAAGATGCAAACCACCACGCCGGCCAGTCGGCCGTCCACCGACAGAGCTTCGCGTATCGGCCTGGTCTTACGATCGGTCCCGCGATCTGCCGGGCTTGCTGACGCTCTGGCCATGGGAAATCGCGCCCGATCTGGCAAACCGCATGCGATTGCTTAGCCTTTTACGC
>JAEZBU010000118.1 GCA_023426855.1 Pseudomonadota bacterium
AGGTCGCGGCGCCGAGCACCAGATCATTGATACCGAGCACGCCCGGGCGGGCGGGCGCGTCGATAACTCCACCACCGGCCAGGCTCCAACGAACGAGCACGACCTGCTGCCTGGCTTCGCTGAGCTCAATTGCCAAGCGCAACGCTTCGCCACTTGGATCCACGGAAGCAGAGTCACCAGCAACAATCGTCCGAAAACCGCGCTCGGGATCGGCGAGATTGAACATGCGCCGTGCGGTCGCGCTAACCGATTCGACGCTCATGAAGCGTGATGCATTCGGGCTGATGGCTACGTCCACACCTTCCCGCTCGGACCGCATATCCGGGCGGCGGCGGACAGTGCGAACGGCTTCGCGGGTCACGATCCAACCGAGCCCGAGCAGCAGGATGGTCGCCATGCCCAGCATCGCGGCCGCCCCTTTGCGCGGATAGATCGGCCATGGGTCGGCCTCAGCCCATTCCGCGACTTGCATAGGCGCCGCGTCAACCGGCTGGGCACGAAGGTAGTTTCCGAGCAGCCGGTTCACGAACTGGGCGGCAAGCTCCGAATCCGCCGCAGTCATTTTGACCAGGATGGCATTCGGCTGCGTACCGGCCGAGATCTGCAACCGCCGGTAAATCCAGGTGAGAAGCTGCTCATCGGCCGTAAGCACCGGCTCCTGCTTCCGCAGATGCGCCAAGCCGAGCCGACCGAGCAATGCCGTGCTTTGATTTGGTTTGCCGAATTCGGGCCAGCTTTGGACATCCAGCGCCTTGGCGACGGCCAGAACGCGATCAGCTTCGCCGAGCGCCTTGATATGGCCGGACACGTCGATCGGCGCCTGCCTACCGTTGCCAATGGTGAGCGTGGCCTCGACCTGATAGCGCGGCGTGATCCACGATTGCGCGATAAAGCCCGCCAGACCGGCCGCAATAGTTGCCAGCATCAGATGCGGCAGCGCCCAGCGCACCGCCCGGAGGACGGAGTCTGCAAATCCCGGCATTGGCGCGCGGATCGGCGGGTGCATGACGAGCGTGGGCATCTAAACGTGCTGATAAGTTCATCGGTATGCGTCGATTAAGGGCCGGAGTTCGTAACAAAACTATTAATGATTACCGTAAAGTACACAGCTAAGCTCACATGTTGCGAGATCGCCGCACGCCAACTGCACGGATTGTATGGCCTAGCCAAATGTCAGCTTGAGCATCGGGGCCTGGCGGCAGCCCCGAATACCGCGCCAGTCCGGGCGTTCGGGGCAATCAATGTATCGGCACGTTTGGCGGCACGGCCCGCCGTTCATCTGCCGGCTGTTCAGTCCCCAGTTAATGTGCTCGAAACGTTGATAGAATCAGTCAGGGCTGTATAGTGCGCGGGTGGTCGGTTAACGCTGCTGATTCGACCCGTATTTTTGAGTTCTGTGTTTGCGTATTTAGCCTGACTTTGAACGCAATGCGGAACGTTGCTGTTGCCAAGCTTTCCGAGATCTGCGGGTGTCCTGTTTGGGATGCTGTCGCTTATCGCGTTTGCTGCGCCCCCGGCACAAGCCGTGGAGTTGTTCGGCGTAACGCTGCTCGGGGAGCCGAAGTCCGCGACCAAGGGCGCCGTCTCCTATACCGTTAAGGTCGAAGTCGACGGCGGCGACAAGGTCGTTCGCGATGCCGTATCGGCTGCATCACTCCTTGTAACCCAGGCCGACCATGGGGCCAGCGACACCGCCTCTCTGGTTGCACGCGCACGCGCCGACGTCGAACGGCTGACCGCCGCGCTCTATGCCGAGGCGCGCTACGGCGCGAAGATCGACATCAGCATTGCCGGTCGCCCGCTGGCCGACATCCGTTTCGAGGACTTGGAGGAGACGCCGGGAGCGCCGCTGGAAACCCGCATCGGCGTGGTTCCGGGGCCGGTTTTCCATTTTGGCGCTGTTTCCATCTCGCAGACCGCGCCGACGCAGACACATCCCGCCACCGAGCCACATGTCTACAAGTTGGCGACGGGCGCCGAGGCACGCTCCAGCACCATCATCGCGGCAGTCGAGCGCATCGTCGAAGCGTGGCGTGCCGCCGGCTATCCGTTCGCCCGCGTCGCCAATCGCGATATTTCGGCAGACCATGCCCGCTCCGTCGTCGACGTCAGCATCGTGGTCGAGCCCGGCGCGCCTGCGGTTTACGGCTGGATCAGCGTCGTCGGCGCCGATGGCGTCAGCAGCCAGACCATCGCGCGGCAAAGCGCTTTGAAGCCGGGTCAGCAATTTGATCCGGCCGATCTCAAGACATCGCGTGAACGCCTGCGCAAGCTGGAAAGCATCGAGAGCGTCCGGATCATCGAGGGCGAAGGCGTCGATCCGAACGGTGGTGTGCCGATCACACTCGAAGTTCGTGAACGCAAGCCCCGCTTCTTCGGTGCGACGGCCTCCGTCTCGACGCTCGACGGCGCGGAGGTCAGTGCCTTCTGGGGGCACCGCAACCTGTTCGGCGAAGGCGAAAGACTTCGGATTGACGGTTCGGTTTCTCGCCTTGGCGCCGGCTCGCTCAGTGGTCTGCAGTTCGACGCCGGAGCGGTCTACTCCAAGCCGGGCGTTCTCGACATCGACACCGATTTCTTCGCAGAGTTCCGCATCGACCGCGAAGCGCCCGACACTTACAAAAGCGCATCCGTCCGTCTGAAGACCGGCTTCCTGCGCCGCTTCGACGAGTACGTGACCGGCTCGATCGCCATCGAAGCCCGGCAAGCGCATATCGAGGACGCCTTCGGCACCCGTGATTTCACGCTCATCTCTCTGCCTGCCGAACTTGAATACGACACGCGCGACAACAAGCTGGACCCGTCGCGCGGTGTGCATGCGCAGTTGCGGCTGACACCCATCTTCGATGCAGCCAGCGGCAATGCATTCCTGGCCAGCCAGGCACGGGTCGCCACCTATCGGGCGCTCGACGAGGACCGCCGCGCCATTCTCGCCGGCCGGGTTATCGTTGGCAGCATCGCGGGTGCCTCGCTGATCGATGTGCCCGCGACCACACGCTTCTTCGCCGGCGGCGGCGGCTCGGTGCGTGGCTACGAGTACCGCAGCGTCGGCCCCGCGTTCGGTGGCATCGTCACCGGCGGGCTCGGCCTCGCCGCAGCGTCCGCCGAATTGCGCCTGCGCGTGACGGAAACGATCGGCATAGTGCCGTTTATCGACATTGCCTCGGTCTACGACGACAGCTTCCCAACCTTCTCGGAAAAGGCTTACGTCGGTGCCGGCATCGGCCTGCGTTATTACACGGCACTCGGCCCCCTTCGGCTCGATGCGGCCCTTCCGGTGACCGGCGGCGATCATTCGGGCTTCGGCATTTATGTCGGCCTGGGGCAGGCCTTCTGATGCGCAGCTTCGCGAAATGGGCCGCGCTGTCCGTTGCCGCGATGCTCATTATCTCGGTGCTGAGCCTCGCCGTGCTCTCGACGCATACCGGGCAGCGCATGGCCTTGCGCGTGGCAGAAGCGCTGGCGTCGTCATCCGAGGGCGGCGTGTCCTTTGGTGAGCTAGAAGGCTCCTTGCTGTCCGAAGGTCGCCTCCAGCATATCCACCTCCGCGACCGCGACGGCACCTGGCTCACCATCGACGACATCCGCTTCGCGTGGCATCCGCTGGGGCTGTTGTCGCGAAAACTCGATATTCAGTTTCTGACGGTCGGTCGCGTTGACGTGATGCGGAAGCCCGTGGCGACTGAGCCGCCAGTGGAAAGCTCCGGCTCGTCGGACATGCCGCTGATCGCTCTGGCCGCGCAACGGCTGGAGGTCAGCGAACTGGTGCTGCGCGAGGCAACCGGCATCGCGGCGTGGCTGAAGATTACCGGCAGCGCCGATCTGCTGGATGTTGCGACGGGCCTGTCGGCGCAACTCACGGTGACGCGCCTTGACGAACCGGGTGGCGAACTCGAAGCACGGCTGACCTATCGTCCCGAAACGCAGCATCTCGACATAGCGGCATCGGCGTCCGAACCCGCAGACGGTCTGGTGGCAACGCTGCTCGATCTGCCCGACGCGCCGCCACTGAGCCTGGCGCTGAACGGCACCGGGCCGCTCGATACGTGGCGTGCACAATGGTCGATTTCGGCCAACGCGCAGCCGTTCGCGGTGGGCGGCGTCGAGATAGATCGCGCAGCGCAGCGTCATCGCATCGCCGCGACCATCGAAGGCTATCTTGAGCAGATCCTGCCCGCGTCGATCGCCGAACTGCTATCCGGCAAGACCAC
>JAEZBU010000131.1 GCA_023426855.1 Pseudomonadota bacterium
ATGACCATCAAGGAGAGCTTCGACGTCATCGGCATGCCGACCACGTGGGGCGTCCCGGCGCTGAAGGATAACTTGCCGCCGCGCAACGCCATCGCTGTCGATCGCTTCCTCGACGCGGGCGCGATCCTGTTCGGCAAGACCAACGTGCCGCTGTATCTCGCCGATTGGCAGAGCTTCAATGCCATTTACGGGACGAGCAACAATCCGTGGGATGTCGCACTGTCGCCGGGCGGCTCGTCTGGTGGTTCTGCGGCAGCTTTGGCCGCGGGCCTGACGGGTTTAGAGGCCGGAAGCGATATCGGCGCGTCGATCCGGAATCCGGCGCATTACTGCGGCGTGTTCGGTCACAAGCCGACCTGGGGCATCTGCCCGCCGCGCGGACAAGCGATGCCGGGCACGGTCGCACAGACCGATATCTCCGTTATCGGACCGATGGCGCGCAGTGCGGAGGATCTCGATCTCGGACTGTCGATCATGGCAGGGCCGGACGACATCGACGGGGCCGGCTGGCGGCTGGAGTTGCCACCACCACGACACAGCACGGCTGCCGATTTCAGGGTTGCGGTGACGCTGGACGACGCTTGCGCCGAAGTTGATAGCGCGGTTCAGGAGCGGATCACGGCGGTGGCCGAGCATCTGGCAAAAGCCGGCGCGAAGGTCAGCTTCACGGCGCGTCCCGCCATCGATACAGCCGAGGCCAATCGCGTCTATATCGCACTGCTGCGCGGCGCGACGTCCGGCCGGCAGACCGATGAGATGCTGCAAATCAACCAGAAACTGGCGCGCGACCTCGCGCCGGATGACGACAGCTATCTCGCACGCATGACACGCGCCAACGTCATGCCGCACCGCGACTGGCTGAGATACAACAATATCCGACACCACATGCGGCTGGCGTGGGCCGAGTTCTTCCGCGATTGGGACGTGCTGATCTGTCCGGCCGCTGCCAGCGCCGCGTTCCCGCATGATCACGCGGGCGAACGGTACGAGCGCATGATCACGGTGAACGGCAAGCGCGTGCCGACCACCGATCAGTTGTTCTGGGCGGGCTATTCGGGCGTTGCCTATCTGCCGTCGACGGTGGCGCCAGCCGGCTTCACGCCGGAGGGGCTGCCGGTGGGCGTACAGATCATCGGGCCGCAGTACGGTGACCGCACCACGATCGGATTGGCCCGGCTGCTGGAGCGGGACTTCCAAGCGTTCACGCCGCCACCTGGATTTGAATGAACCGGGCTGCAACCAATCCGTTGATCAAGATCAGGGTCGAATCCGACTGGGCTGATATGGCGTGATAGGGTGTGCGGGAATGCCGCCGACGTGGCGTCCGGCACTTGATCCGAAAGTCATCGAGCGGTGATCCAGACGTAATCGAGCGGGTTCTAAACCAGGAGACGTTTCTCGTGTATCAGCACGTGTTGGTGCCAACCGACGGAACCGAGCTTTCCAAGCAGGCAATCGTGAAAGCGTTAGAGGTTGCCAGACAACTCGGAGCCCGCGCCACTGTGCTGCGTGTTTCGGGCAAGCCGGTGAACCTGGTCGTGATGGGCCTGGATCTGACCGCACTGCCCGATGACATCCGCGCGCGCATCACGCAGGAGATCGAGGATCATTTCTCCTGGGTCAAGGAGCAGGCCGTCAAGGCTGGTGTGGACTGCGAGACGGTGCGTGCGGAAGCAGAGCAGCCGTGGCGCGGCATCCTCGACACGGCCAAGGAGCGCGGCTGCGACCTCATCGCCATGGCGTCTCATGGACGCTCCGGCATTTCTGCGAAGCTGATCGGAAGCGAGACGCAGAAAGTCCTGGTGCACAGCGAAATACCGGTGCTCGTGCTGCGTTAACCGAAGCGGCTTTTCCGAGGCGGGGAGTCACCTAGGTAACAGCCAGTGGCTCGACAAAAGTCGTAAAAGACTATTTCATTCTGAGCAGGGGATGGGGCCCCGACCCAAATACGAGAATAAGAGTGGTGCGGTCGGGCGGAAATCAGCCGGTTGAACGCAAAAGCGAGCGCCGGAGATAGTCGGTGTCGGGGCATGCCCGCAAAGCATGCCGCGACGTGGGTGATCAGACGTGGCACAAAGCTTCTTGAAGTCCCTTTTGGGCCGTGGCGGTCCGCAGATTGGATTGGCGGCAACGGCGAGCGCTGCAACCGCTCAACAAACGCCGCCGCTGCGCCCTGCTGAAACGGCGACGTGGCAGCTCACGGTGGTGGGTTGCGGCGACGCTTTCGGGTCCGGTGGACGGCTCCAGACCAGTTTTCATCTCGAAACGCCGCGCGGTCATGTTCTGCTGGATTGCGGCGCGACGACCATGGTCGGGATTAATCGCCTCGGCATCGATCCCAATGCTGTCGGCACCATTCTGATTACGCACCTTCATGGAGATCACTTCGGCGGGCTGGTGTGGTGGCTAATGCATGCCAATTACGTCAGCAACCGCAGCGCTCCGCTGATCATCGCCGGTCCGGCGGGATTGCGTGATCGGTTGCATGCGGCGTCGGAAGCTCTGTTCCCCGGAATGGCGGCCACGAAGTATCGCTTCCCGCTGGAGTTTCGGGAATTCGCCAGCCAAGTGCCGATGGATCTCGGCGGGGCGCGTGTCACGCCTTATCAGGTCAATCACCCGTCCGGCGCGCAGGCTTTTGCCGTTCGGGTCGATGGCCAGGGGCGCAGCCTCGGATTTTCTGGTGATACCGAGTGGGTCGACAATCTGGTGCCGTGCGCCCGTGGCGCCGACCTGATGATCATGGACTGCTTCGGTTACGACGCCGACATCGGTTTCCACATGAGCTGGAAAACGATCGCGTCACATCTGCCCGAACTGGCGGCGCGGCACATCCTGCTGACGCACATGGGACCCGAGATGCTCTCGCGGGCAGGCGAGATCAGCGATCCCAACATCCTGGCTGCTACCGATGGCCTGGTGCTGCGCCTTGCCCATAACGGCGTCGCCCGCGCGTGAGCGGCGCATTCCTGCCGCCCCTACCTGACGTTCCTCGCGGCCCTTGACCTCAGGCCGGTGGCTGCTGCACCGGCGGCCGTGACGCATGCTCGCGATGCACCAGGTATATGCCGGATGCGACGATGATTGCGGAGCCGAGGATGGTCCAGCGATCGGGAAGGTCGCCGAACATGATGAAGCCGAACGCGGTGACGGAGACGAGCTGCACGTAAAGAAACGGCGCCAGGACTGCGGTTGCCGCCATGCGGTGGGCGACGATGAAAAGATAGTGTCCCACCGCTGCCGAAATCCCCATCGAGCACAGCGCGATCCAGGCCCACACACCGTCCGGCGACACCCAATCCATGAGGGCGAACGGCGCCACGACGACTGCGCCGAGCATCATCGAATAGAACAGCGTGCTTTCCGAAGAGTCGTGTGCGCCCAGGTAACGGGTCAGTAGGATCAGGCCCGAATAGGACAGCATGCAGCCGAGCGACAGGATGAAGGCGGGGTGGAACTCCGCAAAGCCAGGCCTGATTGCGATCAGGATGCCGCTGAAGCCAATCATGATGGCGATCAGGCGGCGCCAGCCAACCCATTCACCGAGAAACGGTCCGGCCAGAAGGGCGACGACGAGCGGGGACAGGAACAGGATCGTGGTGGTCTGGTCGAGGCGCAGATAGCGCAGCGCCACCATATTGAACGCGGTTGCCGATAGCATCAGCAGTCCGCGCGCCAGTTGGTGACCCAAGCGCTGCGTCTTGATCATCCGCGGAACTCTGATGGCGCCGACGACCGCGATCACCACGACGATCTGGCTCAGGAAGCGCAACCAGACAACCTGAGGAACCGGCAATTGCTCCACCGAAACCAAGTACTTGGCCGTGCCATCGAGTAACGCGAAACACGTAACCGCGATGATCGTGAGAACAATCGCCTTGATGCGATTGGTCGCCTGAGGTTCAGCCTCGGGAATATTTGCTTTTTGCATTCACCATCCGACCGCGAGAGGCGCGGCATCTCCCTGGCTCATGTAACCCATTCCGCCAAGAAATTTGACGTCCTTTTTTGCGGTGCGGCTCTGCACAGACGTCGGGGCGGCTTCCGGGTTGCTGATGGGTTATGCGTCAAACAGTCCAAAAACGCGGCAGACCACCGATAGCTGCATGGCTTGCCATTGACCCCCCGGTCGGCACCCTTCAAGACTTAGGACTTGTACGTTGCCTGCCAGCCCGTCCGCCATCCCAAGATTGTCACCAAATCATGACGCCAGCCGCTACTCAGGTTCTGACGCATCGACCCTTGGTCGGCATTCTTTACATGTGCATGGCGAGCACGCTGTTTCCCATCATGAATGGACTGGTGCAGGTCTTGAGCGCACGCTATAGCGCGGAACAGATCGTATGGGCGCGCACGGCCGGTCATCTCGTCTTCGTGCTGGCGATGTTCGCGCCGCAGTTCGGCTGGCGCATTCTCGTCACGACGCAGCTCAAGTCGCAGATCGTGCGATCGATCCTGTTGCTGATGGCGACGCTGATGTTCTTTATCGGTGTGCCGCATCTGCAGTTGGCGCAGGCGGCGTCGATCAGTTTCCTCGCGCCGTTCGTCGTGGTGGTTCTGGCCTGGCCGATCCTGGGGGAGCGTATTTCGCTGCCGCGCCTGCTGTCGGTTCTTGTCGCGTTCGCGGGCGTGTTGATCGTCATCCGGCCTGGCAGTGATGTCTTCCATTGGGCCTCACTGCTCATCCTCGGCAATGCGACGTGCTACGCGCTCTATCAGATCTTCACGCGCCGCGTTGCCGGACACGATCGGCCGGAAACCTCGGTGATTTACAGTGCGCTGGTCGGAACCATCGTGATGTCGGCTGTGGTCGGATTTACGTGGCGGCCGGTCGACACGTGGATGGACCTGGGCTTGATGTGCGCGCTGGGCGTTCTCGGCGCGCTCGGCCACTATTGCGTGGCCAAGGCCATGACCTTTGCGCCGGCAAACGTGGTTGCCCCGTTTATGTACTGGCAGATGGTCGGATCGGTAATCCTGGGCTATCTGCTGTGGGGCACCATGCCTGACTGGGGCACTTGGCTTGGCGCGACCATCATCATCAGCGCCGGGCTCTATATCGGCTGGCGGGAAACGCAGGAGCGCCGCGAGCCGGTCCCGGCCGCCCGATCCTGATTGGTGGTGGCGGAACGCCCAGCTTACTGACGCGTTGAAAGCTACGTTTCTGCTCACGCTTCAGATGCGGGTAGCCCCTTATGGCCAGCAATGGCGTCTTCACCGTGCTTCCGGAATGGGCCGTAGTCACACGGCTGCTTGCGGCTCTGCTGCTGGGCGGTCTGATCGGCCTGGATCGCGAGTTCAAGCGCCGCCCGGCCGGCTTGCGCACGCATATGCTGGTCTCGCTCGCCGCCGCATTGTTCACGATCATCACGATTGAACTGCATCTGGATGCGCTGAGTAACGCCGGTTCGCGCAACGTAACCGCGGATCCCATCCGCATCATCGAAGCGGTTACTGCCGGCGTCGCGTTCATCGCGGCTGGCACCATCATTCAATCCAGAGGCGATGTGAAAGGTGTTACCACCGGCACCGCGATCTGGTTGGCGGGTGCTATCGGCGTTGCATGTGGCATCGGCTACTATTTCATCGCAGCCGCCACGACCGTGCTCGCGCTGGCTGTCCTGTTCCTTTTGGGATGGGTCGAAACCCGATGGTTCGGCGATTCAGAGGACGAAAAGAGCCAGAACGCCCGGCCGACTGATTGACCTGCCGTGCTGCGATCGCTGCATCGCAGGATGGGCGCCGATTTTTCTCACTCTTTCCCGCACGCAAGGGGACGGTGTAGACAGGCGGAGTTGCTTCGCCTGAAGCAGCTCACATTATGATTGCGGTCCGGGGGAATCTGAATGTTCGATATCGTCTTGCCGTCGGTGCTGATCGGCATCGGCGCCACTGCCTTGATGGACGTCTGGGCGATCGTCTTGAACCGCGGCTTTGGAATACCTGCGCCGAATTGGGGGATGGTCGGGCGCTGGTTCTGTCATTTGACGACGGGCAAGGTGTTCCACGACGATATCGCCAAGGCAATTCCCTACAGCAACGAGCGGGCCGTCGGCTGGATCGCCCATTACGCGATCGGGATCATTTACGCCGCTGCGCTGATCGTTTGGCAGGGCGCTGCATGGCTCGCCTCGCCGACGTTTCTGCCGGCGTGGATCGTTGGCATCGTGACGGTCGGCGCGGGCTGGTTTCTGCTGCAGCCGGGCATGGGTGCAGGCTGGGCGGCCTCGAAGCGGCCTAACGCTATGCAGATCCGCATGCTCAATCTGCTGACCCACACGGTTTTTGCTGCCGGGCTCTACGGCACGGCGCTGCTGATCCGCTGAGTGCAGTGGTGGCCAGAATTACTGGCCACCAACCAGCTGCGGGAGTCCCAGCGATATCGCCGGGATGTACGTTACCAGCCCGAGCACAATGACGAGCATGATCAGGAACGGCACCGACGCCTTGATGACGGCGGCGGGCGATGTTTGGCCCATCGAGGCGGTCATGTAGATGAGCGCACCGACCGGCGGCGTGCACAGCCCGATCACCAGATTGAGCACGATCATCACGCCGAAATGCACCGGGTCCATGCCGATGGCCGTGACCAGCGGCAGGAACACGGGGACGAGGATGACCAGCGCCGGCAGCGGGTCGAGAAACATGCCGACCGCGAAGAAAAGCAGATTGAGGACGAGCAGCAGCATCCACGGCTGAGGATCGAGTGCCTTGATCGTCGTCGCGAGCTCCTGGCCGATGCGCTGGTCGGCGATGATCCAGGCGAAGATGGATGAGGCGCCGAGAATGACCATGACGGCCGCGGTTCCATGCGCGGCCCGCACGAGGGCGTGTCCAATGGCTGTGATGGATAAAGAGCGGAACGCAACGATGCCGATCAGCAAGACGTACACGGCCGCTACGGCGCCCGCTTCCGTGGGTGTGAAGATGCCTCCACGGATACCTCCAACGATGATGATCGGTGCGAGGAGGGCCAGTGCCGCCTGGATCGTGGTTTTTCGGCGCACCTCGCGGGAGGCTTTTTCAGAGCGCGGCAGTTTCAGGCGCCCGGCGCTGAGATAGACAACCATGCTCAGGCCGATGGCGATCAGAATTCCAGGCCCGATGCCTGCCATGAACATGGCGACGACGGACACGTTTGCCAGCACGGCATAAACGATCATCGGGATCGACGGAGGCAGAATCGGCGCCAGCGTCGCCGAACATTCGACGAGCGCTGCGGCAAAGCTTCCCGGATAGCCTTCCTTCTTCA